>JAFAPL010000044.1 GCA_019247135.1 Chloroflexota bacterium
AGTCGACGGGTCGATCCATCAAAGGCGTCGGTCTCGGGCTGTTCATCTGCCGCAGCCTGGTCGAATCACACGGCGGGCGCATCTGGGTCGAATCGCAGCCGGGCCGCGGCAGCACGTTCGTGTTTACGTTGCCCGCTCTGACGAGCACCGCGGACGAGCTCGAATTGGCCGGAGCACACGCGTGACCGCACCCATGGGCCATTCGGCCCAGGGTCCACCCACGGGCCCTGCGGCCCAGGGCAGGCGTCAACGCGTCCTGGTGGCTGACGATGATCCGCTCATTCAACGTCTGGTCCGCACACATCTCGACCGCGCCGGATTCAAGGTGCTCAGCGCCAGTGACGGCGAGGAAGCACTGGACGTTGCCGCGACCGAGCAGCCCGACCTGATCGTGCTCGATCTCATGCTGCCGAAGCTGGATGGTTTCGAAGTCTGCCGTCGCATCCGCGAGTTTTCTCTCGTACCCGTCGTGATGCTCACTGCTCGCGGCGAGCAGGTCGACAAGCTCCGCGGATTCGAGGCCGGCGCAGACGACTACCTCACCAAGCCGTTCGCACCGCCCGAGCTTCTCGCGCGTGTGCGGGCGGTGCTGCGGCGGACGGAACAGGGCGGCCCAACCTCGGCGCCGTCGATCGTCCGCTGCGGAGCGCTGACGATCGACTTCATTCGTCGGCGCGTGCTGGTCAAGGACGACATCGTGAAGCTCACGCCAACGGAGTTCCAACTGCTGCAGCAGCTCGCGCTGAACGCGGGCAAAGTCCTGTCGCATACGGAGTTGCTCACCAGAGTGTGGGGCTCCGAGTACCGCGACGACCGCGACTACTTGTGGGCGTACATCCGCCATCTGCGGCGCAAGCTCGAGCCGAACCCGGACCAGCCGAGGCACATCCTGAGTGAGCCGGGTTACGGTTACGTGCTCGACTGCCCCTCGCCCGACGCGTAACGCGTTTTTCGGCAACTTTTCAGGCGCGGCAGTTCGTCCTTCGGTGGGCCATCAGCCCCCCGATCCTAGTCTGGCTCCATCTCGAAACGAGAGGGACTCAGAAAGATGTTCAGTCGCCCGTCGTTCCGCCACCTGCGCCGCTACGGCGCCGTTCTCCTCGCCGTTGGTGTGGTCGCTACTGGCCTCCCGTCCGCTACGAGCGCGGCCAGGGAAGAACACACCTTCAACCTCGTGGTCAATAACGCCAAGCTCCTGCCGTGTCTGACCAAAGATCCCGACGACCAGCCCACCGCCAGAGTCACGGTCACCCGCGGCGAGCTCAACGACACGCTCAAGCTCGAGGCCGAGGGCCTGAAGCCGGACCTCAAATTCGATCTGTTCACGGTTCAGCGAAGCGACAAGCTCGCCGATGGCTCGGCCGACCCGAACTTCCATAACTTCGGCATGGCGTGGTACCAGACCGACGTGCAAGCCAATCGAGAAGGCAAGGCCAATGTCGAAATCAAGACCATCCTGCTCGACCAGATCTTCGGCTTCGATCCGGATGCCAACCTGGCGCCGACCAACACGTTCCATGTCGGCTTCTGGTTCAACAACCCTGACGACGCCGCGCCGTGCGGTTTCCCAACGGTTACCCCGTTCAACGGCGAGCACCATGCTGGTGTGCTGGCGATGATCAGCCTGCCGGAGGCGGCGACCGGCCTGGGCCCGCTATGCACGAAGCCCAATTCCAAGGGCGGCTGCGACGGGTAATCCCCATCGCGCGATGATCCTGGGGGCCCGAAAGGGCCCCTTTTCGTGTTGCGTCGAGGAGAATGGAGGGCGCATGCGCGTTCTCGCCGTCGACTGGTCCGGCTCGCTGACCGGTGCGAAAGCTCGCACGTGGCTGGCCGAAGCAGTCGACCCCGGGCACCTCGAGCACCTGGCACCCGTGCACGGCAACGACCTGGTATCGATGCTCTTCAGCCGTGATTCGCAGACCGTGCTCGGTCTGGACTTCGCCTTCGCCTTCCCCGCCTGGTTCATGCACCAGTTGTGCTGCCAAACAGCGCATGACCTGTGGCGGCTGGCCGCTGAAGCGGGCGAAGGCTGGCTGTTGCGCTGCGATCCACCATTCTGGGGTCGGCCGGGTCGCCCGCGTCCCCTGGACGACGGCCTGGCGTTGCGAGCTTTGCCAGCTTTGCGACGCACGGAGCTGCAGGTGCCCTCGCGGCCGAAATCGGTGTTTCAGATCGGCGGCGCCGGCTCGGTCGGCACGGGGTCCATCCGCGGCATGCCTCTCCTCCTCGCACTGCACGAGGCCGGCGCGCACATCTGGCCCTTCGACCCGCCAGGCGGGCCGCTCGTCCTGGAGATCTACCCGCGCCTGCTCACCGGTCCGGTCAACAAATCCGACCCGTCAGCACGCGAAGCCTTTCTCCGGGCGCGCTATCCCGATCTCGATCGGCTGCATTTCGATGCCGCCGCCGCCTCGGAGGATGCCTTCGATGCGGCGGTTTCGGCTCTGGTGATGCTGGCGCACCGGGACGACCTGAGCGCGCTGCCGGACGAGTCAGACGCACTCATGCGTTTGGAAGGCCGTATCTGGCATCCCTACTGGCGCGCAGAGGTACGCTTGACTGCGAGTTGATTCGAGGGAGTTGAGTGAGGAACTGCGCGTGACGGCAGCTGAGACCGGTGTTCGCACCCTGACGGTCATCGAAGCTGTCCGCGAGGCGTTGCGCGACGAGATGGAACGGGACGAGCGTGTGGTCGTGCTCGGCGAAGACATCGGGCCGCTCGGCGGCGTCTTCCGCGCGACCGACGGTTTGCTGGCTCAGTTCGGGCCCGAGCGCGTCATCGACACGCCCATGATGGAGCTGGGTATCGCGGGCGTGGCCGTGGGCATGGCCATGCGCGGCTTGAGACCCGTCGCCGAAATCCAATTCGCTGACTTCATCCACGCCGCCGCCGATCACATCATCTCTGACGCCGCCCGCATTCGCTTCCGCACCAACGGCGATTGGGAGTGTCCGCTCGTTGTCCGTACGGCGTATGGCGGCGGCTTTCGTGGCGGTCCATATCACTCGCAGAGCATCGAGGCGTACTACGCGCACGTGCCCGGGCTACGGGTCGTCGCCGCCAGCACGCCTGCCGACGCCAAAGGCCTTCTC
>JAFAPL010000225.1 GCA_019247135.1 Chloroflexota bacterium
GTCATCCGCGCATCGCGCGGCTTGCGCGTACAGGTTGCGCTGTTGGGCCAGATTCGGTGCCCGCTCGGCCGCGGCGATATATGCGTCATGCGCGCTATCGGTTTCGCCCGCCATTCGGAGAAGATGCGCGCGGACGGCGAACAACCGGTAGTCATCGGCGAGTCGCGCGTCAGCCCGGAGTTCCTCGAGTAGCGACAATCCGGCTTTCGGCCCGCGTG
The DNA here is from genome assembly GCA_019247135.1 of Chloroflexota bacterium. The sequence goes on from JAFAPL010000225.1 coordinate 219, forward strand.
CCATACCAACCGCCGCCGCGTGGTTCAGTTGCACGACTGGATTTGCGCCTGCCGCGAGCAGGACTTCGTACAGTGCCACGATCTGCGGCCAATCGGTTGCCTGGAAGCTCGGCGCCTCGTCATGCAAAGCAGCAATCGCGGCCTGCAGCTGGTACTGCCCGGGCTTGCCCGACTGCAACGCCCGCGTCACCAGTTCAATGCCTTCCGCAATGTACGCCGCGTTCCACAAGCGGCGGTCCTGCTCGGCCATGAGAATGACCTCGCCGGTAGCACCCGCGCGCGCCGCGCGTCTGGCGTCCGTCAGCAACATGAGCGCGAGCAGGCCTGTCACTTCAGCCTCGTGCGGCATGAGCTGGGCGATGCCGCGACACAACCGAATCGCTTCAGCCGAGAGATCGGTGCGGTACAGGTTCGACCCCGAGCTGCTGGCGTAGCCCTCGTTGAAGATCAAATACAGCACGTGGAGCACCGCGCTGAGGCGTTGACCGCGCTCCGTTGCGGAAGGCATACGGAACGGGATGCCGCTGTCCTTGATCGTTTGCTTCGCGCGCGTGATGCGTCGGGTCATCGTTGCTTCGGGCACAAGGAACGCACGGGCAATTTCGAGCGTGTTCAGGCCGCCGACGGCGCGCAACGTCAGCGCAATCTGGGACGCTACCGAGAGCGCGGGATGACAGCACATGAACAGCAGGATCAAGGTGTCGTCCGGGTCGGACGAGCGCTCCTCCAGGGCTGAGCCGAGCGTCTCTGTCACGATCCGTGGCGCGGCTGCCTCCTGCCGGCGCTGACGCGCCTGCTCACTGCGCAATTCATCGGTCAGTCGGCGGGATGCGACGGTGATCAGCCAGCCAAGTGGATGCTCAGGCTGGCCCTGCGTGGGCCAGGTTGTCGCCGCGGCGATGAGCGCTTCTTGCGTCGCGTCCTCGGCAGTGTCGAAATGGCCGTACCGACGCACCAGCGCGCCCAGGACCCGCGGCGCGAGCTGGCGTAGCAGGTCCTGGAGCTCGGCCTCAGACAACATCGCGGGCTCAGACGTCGAGCTCGTCCCGACCTTCCGCAATGGGCCGCACGTCAATGACCGCGTCGCTGGCGTATTCCGGGCCCGGGCTCTTCGAAATTCCAGCCGCGATTTCGGTCGCGCGATCGAAACTCTCACATTCGATGATCCAGTAGCCGGCCAGCACCTCCTGTGCTTCCGCGTACGGGCCGTCGGTCACGACGGGTACTCCGTTCTGCAACTGGATGCGCCTGGCGTGCACCGGAGCGGTCAGCCCGCGCGTCTCCACGAGCTCACCCGACTCGACGAGTGACTGGTTGAACTGTTCCATGAAGGCGCCCATGGCTTTGAACTCCTCGGCCGACCAGGCGGGCTTGCCTGCCGAGGGGCGTCCAGTCAGCGCATCGTAGTCCTGCTGCGAGCCGTAGAGCAGAATCATGTACTTCATCTCGATGAAGTCTCCTTTCGATGAGATGTCGAGGCCGCCGGCGCCATTCGGACATGCTCCTCGAAAGACTCGCAGAAAATGCGGGAATAACTTCCCGCGCAGACTGTTTTAGTTTGTGTCCCCGCTGACAACCATCAGGCTGGACTCGGCTCAGGGCGGGACGTCTCAATTGTGCCCCCAGCCACAAAGGCCCGAAGCTTCACGGCTTCGGGCCCTTTGCTTTTCCGGCTATGGCAGCTGGGTCACGCGGATGTAGTTGCCCGAAGGATCGCGAAACGCCGAGTCGATCCCGTACGGGCGGCGCTCAGGCTTTTCGACGAACTCGACGCCGCGACCGGTCAGCTCTTTGTATGCCGACTCGGCGTCATCGGTGGTGAGGAACAGTGTGCCGGCGAATCCTTTGGACACGACGTCGCGAACCTCTTGCGTCGTGTGCTCGTCCATCAGCGGCGGGCCAGGGATCGCCATCAACACGATCGAGATGTCCGGCTGCCCTTTCGGCCCAACCGTCACCCACCGAAAATCACCCATCTCGGGCAGCGAGAAGTCGCTGCGTTTTTCCCAGCCGACCTTCTGGGTATAGAAGGCGAGCGCTTCGTCCTGATCGCGGACCCAGACCTGTGCACTACCGAGTTTGATTGCCATCGCGGTGCTCCATGTAACTTGAAGTTCAGTTGCAGCCTACGGCCGAAGTCCCCGAGCAGGCTTCTCCAAAACTGCGCGTTCATCGACCCGTCGAGTGAAGCACGCGAGGAGGTGTTGCACTGCGTCGTTTGGCAGCGGCTGTCGCGCGTCTGAATTCGCGGAGAACGTGGAGCGCAGAGCCTGGCCGGCCTCGTCCAGAACGAACACGCCCGCGAGGCGGCGGTACAGGGCGACGAATGCGCGAGCGTCGCGGAGACCGCGACGCGCAAAAAACGCATCGTCCTTGCTCTCGACGTGCGTTCTCAGTACCCGACCGGCCGCGGCCAGGGTCGAGTCATCGGTCGATAGACCGTCGGCAACGATCGCGAGTGCGTTCGGCATGCTCGACGGTAGCTGGCGCACCTTGCCAGCGATGACGCTCGCGATGCGCGGCGCCAGCCAGTCCGCAGCGTCGTCGGGCTGGTCGGAATCGCGTAGCCGCGTGACCTCTACGTTGAACTGCAGGTTGCCGCGGTAGATCACGGTCAGATCGGGCGCAGCCTGGCGAATCCCAAACGTTTCCCAGGCCACCTCGAAGCGCCGGTCGTCGAGCAGCAGGAACGCCACCAGCATTTCCGCACGCACGTCGAGCCGCGCGTCCTCGCTGCTCGCGGTCAGAAGCTTCTTGCGCAGCTTGCTCTGGTGCGCCGCGACGAGCGCTTCGAAGCGTGGGGAGCCATGCATCCATCGCCCAAGCTCACTCTGCAGCCCGGGCCGGCAGGTGCCAGCCACCTCGTGCACCAGCTGGTCGATGCGTTTGGACCAGCGAGCCGCGCTCGGCGACCGTCGGCTCATCCGCTTCGCGCCCGGCTTGTCCAGCTCTCGCTCACGGACATAGGCAAGCCCTGAGGGTACGTTCGAAGGCGCTTGCCGTGCGCTCGTCGAAGCACACGATCAACAGCTCTACCGAGCCGACCGCCGCGACCGCCACGAGCGCATCGGCCCGCTGCGGTGAGCTGGAGTCGGCGCAGGTCCTACGATAGGCCCGTCCACCGCGTTAGCTGACGGGCTCGGGACTGGCGGCAGCTTGCGACAGGCCGGCCACCACGAAGCTCAGAATGGCCGCGGGGAAGGCCATCAACAGGTCGACCAGCGTCACGAACGCGGCCCCATCTATACCGGTGAGCTTGATCCAGTTCACCAGGCCCGGCAGGCTGAGGATGACCGCGAGTGACAGGCCCAGATTGTCGAGTGGACTCGGGGCGCGGACCTCTCTCCACGTCTCCACGCCGGCGGCCAGGATGAATGCACTCAGCAGGAAGGTCAGCCAGGGCGTGAGGAAGGTCAGCACCTTCGACAGCGGACCGCCGTCGCTCATCCTACCGCCAAGCGTGTCGAACAGGCCGAGCACGCTGAGACCCGCGAAGCCGCCCCAGCTAGCCCAGGCCACCGGGCTGGGTGCCCCGGTGCTCTGCAATGTCGGGAATCCGGCAACCAGGTTGAAGACCCCACACGCCAGCGCGCAGTTCGGCAGGATTTCGTCCTCGCCCGTGGGGGCTCCGGGTTTCTCCTCTTCGAGCTGCGACACCGAGTCGACCGCAGCGGTCAGGAGCCCGCCAATGAGGTTCAGAATGCCGCCCATGACGGTCATGGCGGTGACCAGCGCTTGCGAAACACCCAGCTCGGTCGCGGCCAGTCCAGCCGACAGGCTCTGCGACGGCCACTGACCTTCGACGATGCGCCACATGACCGTGATCGGGATTGCCGCGATCAGTGTCAGCACATTGGCGATGGTGAGCTGCTCGCCGGTCAGCTCCTGGAACAGCCACGACAGCACCGGAATGTTGATCGGCTGGTTGATGATGCCCGTGGCCGGGTCGGCAATCAGCGTCACTGCTGCGTCGATCACGCCGAGCAGACTGTCCAGCAGCGCGTTGCCCACGGCCACGCCCAGCTGGGCCACCAGGCCGACGGCGCGGATCAGCTCGGCTGCGGCGTGTGCCAGGAAGTCGCCGATCGACGTGCTCTGGCCGAGCGCCCGGCCACCCTGCTGCAGGGACGCCCATGAGCTGGCGAGATTCCCATCCGAGCTGATGCGCGTATAGAAGGTGGTGAGCGCAGCTTCGAGCGTGTTGATTGCATCCTGCGGGGCCGCGGCGGTCAGCGAGGCGGTCGCGCTCTTACCGCCCGACGACGGCAGGCCGGATTGGAACTTTTGAATACCCCAGCTGGACTGCGTCGCTTGCGAGCTACCCGATCCGCCACTCTTCGGCTGGGCTGTGAACAGCGTGTGGCTAGTGGCGCCCCCGCCCTGGAACTGGGTGACCCCGGCACTCCCGCCGAGCTGATCGGCCAGCGAGTTGAACGTGTCGCCAATCGACTTTTCGGCCTGTTTGGCAAACGCGTCGATGCTGGGAATCGCGCTCTGTTTGATGGCAGCCGCCAGGCCCGGATAGGCGGGGTTGCCCGGGATGCCGCGGATGCGATTGTTGAGCTCCTTCAACAGGATCTGCTGCGTCTTGATGATCTCCTCGAAGTGGAACAGCACGCTGAGGGCTTCGATCACCTCTTCGATGAGATGGCCCAGTTCGATGAAGAAGGCGCCAATCGCCGAGACCGCCTCGTCGATGCCGTTGATGATGGCCTTGAAGACGTGGGCCGCCCCATCGACGATGAAGCGGATGCCCGCGTAGACGTCTTCGGCCACGCTGACGATCACGTGCGTGATGGTCACAGCGGTCTTCTTGACCCAGCCCCAGAAGTCGCCCCACCAGCTGCCCAGGTGCAGCGTGCCGGCGTCGGCGGCGGCCAGCACGCCCGGCGTCGCGTACTGGCTGGTGTGCCAGTCCTTGCCGTCGAGCGCGTCGATGGCCACAGTCGCCTGGGCCGGTGTGTGGGTGGTGAAGCTGGGTGGTTGCGTCCCGCCACTGTCGCGCGAATAGCTCAAACCGGTCGGTTGAGTGACCGTCACCGAGCGGTCACCCGCGGTGTTGACGGCCGAATAGCGGCTGCCCGGCAGATCCTTGTATGGGATGTACTTGGGCGTGCCGCTGGTGGCCTGCAGGCTCCATGTGGCCTGCTTACCGCTGCTGGCGGTGCTGGCGACGCCGACCGA
>JAFAPL010000285.1 GCA_019247135.1 Chloroflexota bacterium
CCAGCTTGGCCGACAGGACCTGGACGAACGTGCCGATGAGGTTGCTGGCCAGGACGACCCACAGCAGCAGGTAGCCGAAACGCGCGCCGCTCTGAATGTTGGTGGCGAAGTTGCCCGGGTCGATGTAGGCGATCGACGCGACGAAGCCCGGTCCGAGGAACGGCAGGATGCCTGGAGCCTTCTCACGCGCCGAAGCCAATCGCGAATGAGCGGTCACCCGGCGCGAGCCATCCTGTGGCTCAGGCTACACGGCTATCCGCGGCCAACCTGGGGCCTGCTTCCAGTACACTTACCTGCTGCGGCGCCAGGATCGCGCCACCAGGGGCTGTAGCTCAGCTGGGAGAGCATCTGCCTGGCAGGCAGAGGGTCAGCGGTTCGAGTCCGCTCAGCTCCACCTAATCAATAGGGCGGCTCGATGCGAAACGGCGGCTCGCAGCCGTCATACCTGCTCAGTATGTCTCTCGCGCGGGTACAGGCTGCGATGAACGCGTCTGTGCCAGTTGCCAGACGCGTTCATCCAATTGCCCGCAATGTCGCGAGCGAGTTCTCAGCGCTCGCTTCGACCGAAGATGCGGACCAGGAAAATGAACAGGTTCAGGAAGTTGAGGTAGAGCGTGAGCGCGCCCAAAATGCCCAGGCGTGTGGTGACGCCCTCGCCAGCGGCCGCAATGTTCGGATCAGACGCCCAGCGCACGATCTTCTGCGTGTCCGAGGCGGTCAGCGCGGTGAAGACGATCACCCCCAGCGCGCTGATGACCAGGTCGAACTCTGCGCTTTGCACGAAGAGGTTCACGAACATCGCGATGATCAGCCCGATCAGCGCCATGAACAGGTAAGTGCCAATGCGCGTAAGGTCCAGCGACGTGGTCGTGGCGACGACCGTCATCGCGGCGAACAGGACGGCCGTCGTCACGAACGCGGGTACCAGCGTCCCGAAACCGTAGTGCAGAACGAGCAGCGACAGGCTGAAGCCGTTGAGGGCCGCGTAGGCCAGGAATAGGGCGATGGCGGCGCCCACGGGCAGCCGGAAGATGGCCCCGCCCAATGAACCGACCAGCAGCAGCTGGAGGAAGAAGATTCCCCACACCAACATCGGTGTCGAGGTCATCAGCGCAAGGAGGGTCCGCGAGCTGACCGTCGCGTAGGCGACGACCGCAGTCAGCACCAGCCCGAGCGTCATCCACAGGTAGACATTGCGCAGGATGGGGCGAACCTCGACCAATGGGCGGGCCGCGGTCGTGAGGCTGGGTGCGTACGCCTCGTTCATGAAGGTGGTGCGTATGATACGCAGCCTCCGCTCCTCGAGCCTGCGCGTTCGACGCTCACATTCCGTTCGCGCATCCGCCCGTCGGCTTCTTCGTCACCCAGCGCTGGCTTTGCTGGTCGTTCCGGGTTTCGAGTGTTGGGTGCATGCCCGGGGGCGTGGCTGGCGTCGGACGCGACCTTCAACCGCCGCTCAGGACGCGGGCTTTTTGTGCCTCGAACTCGGCTTCGGTCAGCACGCCGGCCGCCCGTAGCTCCCCGAGCTGGCTGAGCCGGGCGAGCGTATCGTCGACGGCCGCGGGCGCGCTCGGCGCTCCGGCCGGAGTCGGCATGGCTGCCTGTTGCTCACCTTGCCGACTTTGGATGCGGTCGTGCACGACGTGTGCGGTCTTGACGGCCACCGCCGTCTTCAGCGCGGTCTTGATCAGGCCCATAGCTCCCTCATCTCGCCCGTTGTTCGGGAACATCCAGGACGGCGAGCAGATCCTCTGCGTCGATCCGCCCATGACCAACAATGTGGGCCGTGCTCCGCTCGATGACGGCCAGCAGCGGGACTGCCCACACGTTTTCGTACACCAGGATGCCTGCCAGGCTGCCCGGCGCAATGTTGGCTGCGATCAGGTCGAAGTCCGACTGGTCCAGCACGTCCGACTCGGCGCCTTGCCACAACGTGATGTCCACGTCCGCGGTGTGCTCGACATCGCGCAGCTCGACCTTGCGCACGCCACCGTCGCCGGATTTCGCGACGAACTCCAGGTCCAACACGCGGACAATGCCCCGCCGCACAAGGTCCGTGACCACTCGGAAGCTTTCACCCGTCACGCGCCCGTTGGGAAACTCCACGGCCAGGTAGTCGATCGGTCCGAGAATGTCGTCGTCCATGATCTGCACCTCCTAGGTGGCTCTCACGAGGGCCGATAGATGCTGGTGGGCTGACCGCGCGGGTCCACCAGCACGAGCGGCGCGCCCCGTTGCACGGCGGCTAGCGCAGGTGCGGGCGGCGCGCCAACGTATACGTCGCCGGCGCCGCTCGTCCCCTGCGACAGGTGCACCGTCAGGGCCTGGCCAGCCTCGACCAGCAGGTCGGTGCCCCCTGGCAACACGACCAGGAACGGGCCCAAGGCCAGCGTCCAACCGCCGATGTCGACGGCTGAGGAGCCATCGTTCCGGATGGTGACGGTTGGATCACCCTGGCTGAGGCTGGCCTGGCTGATCTGCACTCGGGATGCAGCGACCGAGGTCGCGACTACGGGCTGAACCGTGCCGGCCGCCTGGGTCACCAGTGCGGCCACGGTCGGCGGCAGGCTCGCCGCGGCGCCCGCGGCTGCGGCTTGGGCCGTGGCAATCGCTGGCGTGGCGGCGACGTGGGCCGTGGCCGCCACCGATGTCGCCACCCCCTGACCTGTGTCGGCCAGCGGCGTACCGGCCGCGCGCGCCGTCGCCGCGGCCTGGACGGTAACGGCGACGGGTGTCGCCGCCGCCTGAGCGGTCGCCACGGCCGGTGTCGCGACGCTCTGCACCGCACCCGACGCCTGGGTGCGCACGGCAGACACGCTCGTGGCCGCTGCCTGAACGGTCGGAACGACCTGTGATGGAGCCGGCGCGCTACAGGCGACCATGACCAGACCGATCGCCGCGCCCACGAGACCGGCTGGCCGCCAGGCCCCCGACGAGACGACGAAGTGCTTCACGGGACCCCGTGCCTCAGGCCGTCACGGCGCGAACTGGCTGTGACGCCTGGGCCGCGGGACCCAGGTAGCGCGCGTCGCCGAAGCCGAGGATCACCAGAAACAGCGGCTCCAGAATTATGAGGCCGATGGCAAAGCCAATCCCGCGCCCGTACGAATGCGCCATCTCGAGACCCCAACGCACCTGGACAAAGAGGTTCAGCAGCGGCACCAGGTACCCGAGCACCCACCAGCCCGAGCGTCCCGTGATCTGGAGCAAGACGATCGCGTTCAAGATCGGGATGATGGACCACCAGCCGGGGCGACCAGCCTTCGTAAACACCTTCCAGGCGCCAATCACGAACACGATGTAGACGACGACGCCGAAGATCAGGTTGACGATGAGTCCCCCGACCATTGCCGCCGCGCTGGTGGTACTGCTGCTCTGTTGCGCGAACATACGGTCAAGCATGCGGTCCTCCTGGAACCTGGCTTAGTGCCCGGCGGGCTCCACTTCCTCCGCTTCGGCGGAATAGGCTTCGTCGGCGTAGGCGAGGTAGTTACCGATCAGCGCGCCGCGCGTCAGCAGGCTCTCGGCGCTGACCAGCCCAGACGCCAACACGACGCCGCCCGAATCACGAATTGCCTCCTTCAGGCCGATCGCCCAGCGGTGCTCGATGAGCGCGACGGCGACGGTTGTGTTGGCCGGGACGGCCTCGGCCACCTGCTTCAGCTCGTCGTCAGTGAGCCCGAAATCCATATTGGCGAAGGTGAGTGCGCCCGACTCGGCGCCCGCCAGGGCCGCGGCCTCGGCCCCAGATGCATCCGTCCCGTAGCCGATGGCGGCGCCCAGGCCGAGAAGCCCGCCTGCGAGCGCGCCGTAGCGGGCGGCCTGCTCGTCCGAGAGGTCGCTGACGCGCACTTTGGCGAAGTTGCCCTGGGCGTCCTTCGCGAGGACCAGCAGGTCCAGCAGCCGCAGCATGCTGCGATCGTGCAGCAGGCCATGGTGGGTCAGTTTTCGCACTTCCTGGGTGACGCGCCCTGTGAGTTCGCTCGACTCGAAGTCGAGCACTAACAACTGAACCGGGCCGATACGCGTATCTGCTTTCGCCATGACGATCCTCCTGTGCTCGCTGCCCGCAAGTTGTTCGTGGATGTGCTCAGCATCGCTGCGACACGGGCGCGTCGCGTGTGCCTGGCTGCGTGTCCCTCGCCGCCTGCCTGCGGCTTCTTGGCCGCAGGTAGACACAGGCGACGGGGCCCGCCCATCTCTAGACTGGTCACGACGGTAGAAAGGAAGCGAAGCAGTGGAACTGTGGCGGGGAGCCGTGTGGAAGCGATCGTCCAACTCCCGCTGATCAGAGTCGCGCGCGCGAACTGACAGAAAGGAGTATTCGAGGTGAAAGGTACGGGCCGGGAGACCGCCAACGCGCTGATGGCGCGTTGGCTCACGGTGCTCTGGGGGGTCGTTTCGGTTGTTGTCGGCTTGTTGCTTTTGAGCCGCCCGATCAGCACGGCGCTGTTTCTGGTGCAGGTCATGGCCGTGCTGTGGGTCGTCGGCGGCGTTATCGATCTCGTCTCGGCGTTGCTGGGTCGTGCCGGTCAGCATCGGGTCTGGCGCGTGGTGGCGGGGGTGGTGGCGATCATCGCGGGCCTGATCCTGCTCGCTAACCCGTTCGTAGGCACGCTTCTGGTCGTGACTGTCCAGGTCTATCTGATTGCTCTCGCGGCCATCGTGAACGGAGTGATCAACATCGTCGGGAAGTTCCAGGGCCTGAGTGGCTGGGGGCGCGTGGTGCTGGGCATCCTGCAACTGGCGATCGGCGTCTTCTTCCTGTTCAATCCGGTCTCCGGCATGCTGGCGTTCGTGCCAGCCTTTGGCATTGTGCTGACGATCGGTGGTGTGGGCACGATTGCGGCCGCGCTCCTGCTACGCGACAGTCCACAGGGCGCGGCCCAGCCGGCCTGACTGCCAGTGTACGGTCAGGCGCCGCTCAGCCTGCCACACGCGGGGCATGGGCATGAGTTCGGCGAGACGCAGGGAACCGCAACTTCGGTCAGGCAAGAGCCGTAGTTAGACCAACGCAGCGCCGTTGGCGGGCGGCAAGGATGGACATGGACCGGGAGGAGGCGCCCCGGAGATCACCTTGAGGAGGAATGTCCATGAGCCATAGTCATGACCACCACAACGGCCGTCGCGAGATCAACAGCGAGGAGCTCGCTCGAACCCGTGCGCGCCTGTCAGGGATGCGGGCACGCCGCCGGCTCAAGGAAGTACCGGAAGTCAAACGTCGCCAGCTCGTCGAGCGCTCGATTGATCTGGGCTTGGAGGCGGCGCCCTCGATACATGATCGCGATCTGTCTCTGTTCTCGCGTGGGCTCGACCCGATGTTTGCGGGCATCAACACCTTCTTGAAGTCACCCTATGTCGAGAACATCCGCGAGATCGGCCGCTACGATGTGGCGGTGGTGGGTGCGCCCTTCGACATGGGCACCACCTACCGCAGCGGTGCCCGCTTCGGGCCGCAGGCGGTACGCCGCATCTCGGCGCTGTACGACTCGTACAGCCCGGATCTGGGCATGGACCTGCTGGAGGAGATTACGATTGGCGACGCCGGCGACATCTTCGTGATCCCGGCCAACATCGAGAAGACCTTCGACCAGATCGACCTCGGCCTGTCGCATATCCTGGACGCCGGGGCATTTCCCGTCATCATCGGCGGCGATCACAGCATCGGCTATCCAGACGCGAAGGCGTTGGCCAAGCACGTCGATGGCAAGCTCGGCATCATCCACTTCGACCGGCACATCGACACGGCCGAAACGACCATGGACGAACGCATGCACACCACCCATTGGTCGCACGCCACGAACCTGCCCAACGTGCCGGCGACGAACCTGGTCCAGATCGGCATCGGCGGCTGGATCGGCAACCACGCCGGCGTCAAGGTCGCCCAGGAGCGCGACACGACGGTCATCACTATGTTCGACGTCGACGAGCTGGGCGTGGACCGGGCCATCGAGATCGCCTTGGACGTCGCCTGGAAGGACGCTGCGGCCGTGTACCTGTCCTTCGACATCGACGTGATCGACCCCGGTTACGCGCCGGGCACGGGCACGCCCGAGCCCGGCGGGATGACGCCGCGTGAGGCGCTCAAGGCGGTGCGGCTACTGGCCCGCGAGGGGCTGATTGGCATGGACCTGGTAGAGATCGCCCCGCCATATGACGTCGCGGACGGGACCTCGCAGTTGGGCGCGCGGCTGATCATGGACACCCTCGCGACGCTGGTGGAGCACGGCCATCTGGGGAGCCGCCTCAGCCGCGACGAGCGCGAGCGCGCCGAGCTGGAGCGCAATCAGGCCGCGGAAGGCGCGCCGACTGAGGGTAGCCGTCCGCGCTAACCACCAACACCTCATGACGGTCAGGGTCGGCGTGATGTGCGGCGCGCACGAGCGTATCGTCGACACGTTCGTGCAGCGCAATGTGCCGGCGCTGCGCGAGCAGGAGGTCGAGCTGGTCGCCGTGGTCCTGGACGACGACCAGCCGGGCCAGGACTTCTGGCGCCACACGTGGCGGCTCGCCGGACGGCAAGCTCGATTGGTCCACTGCTCGCGGCCAACAGCCCTGCTTCGACTGCTCGTGTATCGCGAGCTGACGCGGCCGCGGCGACCGCTCGAGCCACCCCGAGCACCGCTGCCGCCACACATCCGGGCGGTGCACGTGCCCACGCTGAACGCACCCGCGGCGAGCCAGGCGATCCGCGACGCCGAGTGCGACCTGGTGTGCCTCATGGGCGCGCGTTTTCTGGTCAAGCGCACACTCGCGGCGAT
>JAFAPL010000491.1 GCA_019247135.1 Chloroflexota bacterium
GCCGGCTCCGACCGCGGCGCCGGCTAAACCCGCCGCTTCGCCGGCCACCAGCGCTTCACCCGCGATCGCGGCATCGCCAGCGGCGTCACCTTCTCCAGCGGCTTCGCCAGCGGCCTCGCCGGCCGCGTCACCGGCCGCCTCGCCCGCCGCGTCGCCAGCTGCTTCGCCGTTCGCGTCGCCCTCGCCTGCCAGCGGTTCGGCACCCCGTCCCGCCACGGCCTCGCTTTCGATCACTTCGCCAGCAGCCGGCGCGACGGTCCCAGCGGGAACAGTGACGATCAGTGTCCAGTGGACTGGTCCAGAGCTCGTGCCCGCGGCGAACGCCACCAGGCTGGAGGATTACCACTTGCATTACTTCCTGGACGAGGACGCGACGCCATACCTCAACACCAGCACGCTCACTCCCGTGCCGATGGGCAACCCGAGAATCGTCCATACGGCCAATCTTCAGGTTCCGTTCGAGGGCGTCCCGGCCGGCTCTCACACGGTCACGGTGATGCTGTCTGGTTCGAACCACATCACCGTCACCCCGCCGCTCAGCGCGCAGGTGACGTTTACCGCTCAATAGGCAAAGGGGCCGCTCCCCGGCCCCCTTGATCACTCCTCCGCGACTCGTTTCTGCTCAACCAGCCAGCGCGCAAACCCGAGCTTTTCGGGATCCAATCCCCCGATCTCTTCGCGCAAAGGCGCTCGCGGCACCGGCACTGGTTCGCCGCGCTCGAGCCGCGACAGGATCGTTTGCACGCGCGCCTCTTCAAGCTTCGCGATCGCGTCCAGCGGTGATATCGCCTCCCCGACAATGCCCAGCTCCGGATACATCGCCCGACGGAACCACTGTCCGTCTGGCCCCTCCACCGACTCGACCACCAGCACGTACGGAATGGCCAGATATTCCTCAGGCGTCACGCCCCAAATTGTAGCCCCGTGCACACCGTTTCTGATTCCGGCATGCTCCAGCCTTAGCGCGCGAGTGAAACCCTGTTCACCCGGTAGCATCGCCTGAGCCCGCATGACGTCCACAAAACTCCAGCTCAGCCTCATGATGAGCGTCAACGACCGCTCCCAGCCGGTCCTCGACGGCACCATCAGCCCGGACGGTATCGACCTCGTCTGCACCCCCGGCCACCCGTCCGAGATCTTCTGGCGTCAGCTCAAGTTCAAAGAGTTTGACCTGTCCGAGATGTCGCTCTCGTCCCTCATCATGGCGACGGCGAACGGAAACACCGATTGGGTCGGCATACCTGTCTTCACCAGCCGCCGCTTCTTCCACACGGGCGCCTGGATTCGTACCGACGCGAATGTCGGACAGCCGAAAGACCTGAATGGGAAGCGCGTCGGCGTCCCCGAATACCAGCAAACCGCCGCCTTGTGGACGCGCGGCATCCTGAATCATGAATTCGGCGTCGACCCCACCACGATCGAATGGTGGATGGAGCGTCCGCCCGAACGCAGCCATGGGGGCGCCACCGGCTTCACGCCTCCGCCAGGCATCCGTCTGAGCTACATCCCGCCCGACGAGAGCATCGGCAGCATGCTCGTGTCAGGAAAACTCGACGCAACGTTGATGTACCTGACAGACCGCAACCTGGTTGACCGCAGCCGCGTGAGCCTCGAAGGTGACCCCGCCTTTCGAACGCTCTTCGAGGATCCCGCTGCCGAGGGCCGCCGCTACTTTCAGAAGACCGGCATATTCCCCATCAACCACGGGATGGTGGTTCGGCGCTCGATCTATGAAAAACATCCGTGGGTGGCGTTGAACATCTTCAACGCGTTTCGACGCGCCAGGGACGAGACCGCCGCTCGCCTGCGCGAGCTCGCTTCAACCCACGTCGAGCTGGGGCTGTTACCGGCGGGGCCGCTGAGTGTCGAGCCGTATCCCTACGGCGTCAAGTCGAACCAGAAGGTTCTGCGGACGATCGCCGAGTACTCGCACGAGCAGGGGCTCACCCCGCGCGTGGTCGGGCTGGAGGAGGTCTTCGCTCCGAGCACCCTGGACGTCTAAAACGGCCTCAACACAGACGCAGCGCGTGTCAGGGTACCGCCACAGGGGGCTCTTGCGTGCTGGCGCTGTCCTGGGCCGACCCTTCAGTTTGGAAATTGAACACCCGGCCTGGCGCAGCGGCAGCCCGCTAGCCACGCACTAGCGGTGCGACGAGCTCGTCAGAGTAAAAGCCCGCCTGCACGGCGCGGCGGTACACACATAGCCGCTCCAGCTCCGCGGGGCTGAAGAGCGTTGTGATATCGACGAGCTTGGGCTGTCGCTCCCGCTGGTCCCACTGATGCTTGCAGTTGAAGCAGTGGTACCTGCCACGCGCCCACTTGAGCGTGCGGCGGTTTCCGCAGCCCGGACATGGCCACCGTTCTTCGACCTGCATGCGGCCGACAGTACGCCGCCGCACGCGGTCCTTCCATCGGCCGGATCACACGCCCAATGTGAGTGCACTCACAAGGTATTCGCGTGAATGTAGTCCCAGTTGATGTCCTGCCCGAGGCCTGGCAGCTCAGATACGTGCACACATCCTTCGGAGTCCATTGGATCGTCCGGCGCATTCAGCCATTGCGGCGCACTGTCATAGTCGACGAATGGATGCAGCAAGCCCCGCTCGTAATACAGCCCAGGGGTGGCCATCGCGCACAACACGTGCAGGTTGCCTGGCCCACCGCCGTGCACCTCCATGTGCATCCCAAAGGCCTCCGCCAGATGCGCGATCTTTACCAATGGGGTGATGCCACCCACGTCACCCACGCCCGCGCGCACCATGTCACACGCTCCGGCCCGAATCCATTCGGCGCGTGCGTACATCTTGCCTTCGGCGGTCTCGGGCCCGCAGATCGGTAGCGACGTCTGCTCGCACAGCCAGACGTAGCTGGACATGCTGTGCTCGTCCATCGGCTCTTCCATCCACAGGAAGTTGAGCGCTTCCAGCCCCTTGGCCAGTTCGAGCGCCTCTAGCCGAGAGTAGTAATGAAACGGATCGAGCATCAGCGGCACATCCGGTCCAACCGCGTCGCGTACCGCCGCGCACGCTTCCAGGTCGCGCTTGACCGACGGCGCACCCGGCAGCGGCGGCTGCCACGTATGCAGTTTGAACGCGGGATACCCGCGCGCGAGACAGCGCACGGCGTAGCGCGCATAGTCGTCGGGCGTGGCCAGTCCGCCTTCGAGATCGTCGCCCACCATCGTGCTCGCGTACGCCGGAACTTTGTCGCGCGTTGCGCCCAGGAGCTTGTGCACCGGCTGCCCAAGCATGTTCCCCACCAGGTCCCACAACGCGAGGTCGACAGCTGTCAGCACACGATCGGGCAGCGTGCTCAAGTTCAGCCGCTGCCGCTCCTTGAGTGTGTTCCAGATGCGCTCGTGGTACAGCGGATCCTGGCCCAGCAGCACAGGCGTGACGATCCGCTCGATCGCCTCGCGATTGACCGCGCCAAAATAGTGCCCGCGCGAGCCGTCGTCGGTTGCGATCTCGAGCAGCGACTGCATCGCATCGTGCTCTTCGCCAGGATGGCCGTGGCCGTCAGCGTCGCGGCCCACCTGGGACCGATAGCGGAACTGCGTAACGTTGACCTGCGCGATCTTCATTGCCGGCCGCTCCTGTTCGTCTGAAACTGATCGTTGCAGCAACACGATCGCGCTGCAACATGCATTGCACGTGGACGCGGCCTAGCGTACCGCGGGCTGTCGCAGAGTCCGGCGGACTCGCGAACAGCCCGCCGGTCGAAAGCTCACTCAGTGGCGGGTTGCCGCGTGCGGCAGATGCGCCGCCAGTTCCGTCAATCGCTCGCCAAGCGATACCGCCCCGCCTGCTTGTGCCAGCGGCAGCGTCAGCGTCACGTGCGTCCCCACCCCGAGCTGGCTGGTCAACGACAGCTGACCGCCGTGCGCTTCCACCAGCGTCCGCGCGATCGCCAGGCCCAGCCCCGTCCCGCCCTGGGCTCGCGCACGCGCTTTATCACCTCGATAGAAGCGGTCGAAGATGCGCGGCAGGTGCTCGGGCGCGATGCCCGACCCGGTGTCGATCACCTCGAGCAGCGCGGCGGTGCCAGGCGTCCGACGAACTCGCACGTCAACCCGGCCACCCGATGGCGTGTGCTTGATCGCGTTGTCGATCAGAATCAATGCCACCTGCTGGAGTCGATCCGGGTCCGCGTCCACGGTCGTCCCCTCCTGCGATTCGAGCCCAAGCTGCACACCGTTCGCCTGCGCCAACGGCGTCGTCCGACGGACCACGTCGGCGGCAACGTCTGCCAGGTCGATGGGCGCGGTCATCAGCTCGAGCTCGCCGGTGTCCGAGCGAGCCAGGGTCAAGAGGTCCTGCGCCAGGCGCTCCATGCGGATAATCTCCGCGCGCACGTCGTCGAACAGCTCGCCGTTGGCTTCGATCGGCTGGTCGCGATGCTGGTTCAACACGTCCGTTGCCGAGCGCAGCACGGTCAGAGGCGTGCGCAGCTCGTGAGAGGCGTCCGCGACGAACTCCTGCTGACGCTGGAACGCCTGCTGGATGGGTACCAGCGCTCGACCCGAGAGGAACCACGCGCCGGCCAGCGACAGCAAAAGGCCGACCCCGCCACCGGCCACCAACACCACGAGCAGTGAGTGCAACGCCTCCTGCTCGTCCTGGAGGCTCTCACCCGTGATCAGCAGCCCACCGTCCGGCATGCGTCGCAGCAGGAGTCGCGTCGGCTCGTCGTTGATCGTGACCGTCGTGAACTCGGGCGCCCGCCCCTGTGGGGTAGGCATGCTGTCGATGGTCACCTGCTGCGGGTTGGCTATCACGCTTCCGTCAGGACCGATGGCCAGAAAGAACACGCCGCCTCGGTACCCTTCGGGACCGCGTCGCCCGGGCGGACCGAACAGCGACGGACCAAACTGCTCGCTGCGCGCGAGCAAGGTGTTGTCGAATTCGCCCAGAAGACTCCGCGCCGCGGCCACATACACCGCCGTCCCGAGGAGGACGAGGATCAGGCCCAGCGTCAGCATGGACCAGCCGACGAGGCGCCAGCGGATGCGAGCGAAGAGCCCGCCCAGCGCGCGCGACCTCACCATACTTCCGCCTCGAAGCGCTTCACGGCTTGATCGTGTACCCCACCCCGCGCACGGTCCGAATCAGCGGCCGTGCATGTGGAAAGGCGCGGTCGACTTTCTCACGCAAATAGTGAATATAGATTTCGACCACGTTCGACGTCGCCTGGCTGTCGTAACCCCACACGTGTTCGGTGATCTGATCCTTGCTCAGGACGCGGCCATTGTTGCGCATCAGATAGGCAAGCAGGTCGAACTCTTTGGCCGTAAGCTCGATGGTCTGGTCGCCCCGCCGCGCTTCGTGGCGCGCGAGGTCCAGCACGAGGTCGCCGACCGTCAGAGTATCGCTCTCACCCTCGCTGACGCGCCGGCCGAGCGCTCGCACTCGCGCGAGCAGCTCCTCCAGGGCAAACGGCTTGGTGAGGTAGTCATCCGCGCCGGCGTCCAGGCCACGCACACGGTCAGGGACCGCGTCGCGGGCGGTCAGCATCAAAATGGGCGTGCGGACACGCTGACGCCGCAGCTCGCGGGCGACCTCGATGCCATCCATCTCCGGCAGCATGATGTCGAGCACCAGCAGGTCGTGCGCGCCGCGCTCGGCACTGGTCAGACCGGTCAGGCCGTCATGTGCGACCTCGACGCGGTGACCAACATCGGTCAGCGCGCGTTCGACAACCCGCGCAATTCGCGCGTCGTCTTCGACCAGCAGAACATCCATACCCGAGACGATACGCCTCGAAACTTGGATCCAGCTTGAATTTCGCTGGCCGCCGGGGACAGACCGGCTCACATGCCGCCCGTGTCCGGCATCTGACCTAGTGACTCGAACGTGTACGGGCTAGCAGGTCGCGATACCAGTGCGCGCTCTGCTTCGGCGTGCGCACCTGGCTCGAGAAGTCAACGTGCACCAGGCCGAATCGTCTGGAGTACCCCCACGCCCACTCGAAATTATCCAGAAAACTCCAGGCGAAATAGCCCGTCAGCGGCACCCCCGCAGCGATCGCCTCCGACGCGGCAGACAAGTGGTCGGCGATGTACGCGATGCGGTCGGGGTCCTCGACCCGGCCATCGATCGGCGCTGGATCGGCATACGCGGCGCCGTTCTCCGTCACCACCAGTTCACGCATCGGGTAATCGTTCGCGATTCGACGCAGCAGGCTGCTGAGGCTGCTCGGGCGGACCACCCAGCCCATCTCCGTCATCGCTTCGCGAGTTGGCTGCACGCTTGCGACGCCCAGGAAAGCATCACGCCCGTCAGCCTGGACCACGGTCGGCGCGTAGTAATTGATGCCGAGAAAATCCAACGGAGCGGCGATCGCGGCGATGTCCGCGCTCAACGAAGCTGGCGGTTGGAAAAGGCTGGCGTACTGATCCAGCATGTCCTGGGGATAGCCTCGACCAGAGATCGGATCCAGGAACCACCGATTGAGGTAGCCGTCGTAACGACGCGACGCGGCAATATCGGCGGGGTCGTCGGTCGCCGGCTGCACGTCAGTGGGGTTCAACGAGATACCGACGGAAGCGCCTGGCGCGTTCTCGCGTATCACTCCCACCGCCCGGCCGTGCGCCAGCAAGAGCGTGTGCGCCGCCTGAAGCGCAAGTCGCACATCGCGACGCCCCGGCGCATGCTCACCGGTGTGATAACCGAGAAACGCGCTGCACCACGGCTCGTTCAGGGTGATCCAATGCTTCACCCGATCGCCGAGACGAGATGCGACGACGCGCGCGTACTCGACGAATGCATGTGCGGTCTCCCGCTGCGGCCATCCGCCCGCGTCCTCGAGCGGTTGCGGCAGGTCCCAGTGGTACAGCGTCAGCCACGGGTCGATTCCGGCGGCGAGCAGTGCGTCGACCAGCCGGTCGTACCAGTCCAGGCCGACCTGATTGATGTGCGTGCCGCCATCTGGGAGGATCCGCGGCCAGGCCACCGAAAATCGATAGGCGCCAATGCCGAGCTCCTGCAGCAGCTCGATGTCCTGCCGCCAGCGGTGGTAGTGGTCGCACGCAACGTCCCCGGTGTCGCCGTTCAACACACGTCCCGGCGTATGACTGAAACTGTCCCAGATGGACGCGCCGCGGCCATCTTCGTTGCTGGCGCCTTCGATTTGATACGCGGCCGTGGCAACACCGAACGTAAAGTCACGTGAATTAAAGGAAAGCGGCTGAGTCACTTCACTGCTCCGGCGGTGAGCCCGCTCACGAATCGCTTCTGCAACACGAAAAAGGTAACGGCGACCGGGATCGTGACCACGACGGCCGCGGCCGACATCAGTTCATAGCGGTCCTGCGCGCCGGCGACGCCCGTGAACAGACGAATGCCGACAGGGATCGTCTGTACGTTCAGCACCCACGCGAACACCAGCTCGTCCCACGCCGTCAGGAAAACGTACACGGCAGTTGAGATCAAGCCAGGCGAAGCGAGCGGCAACGCGATCCGCAAGAACGCGCCGAACCGCGTACATCCGTCGACCATCGCCTGCTCCTCCAGATCCACCGGGATCGCGGCAAAGAAGCTTCTCAGGATGAACAACGACATCGGCAAGAAGAACCCTACGTACAGCACGATCGCGCCGAAATTGCTGCCAACCAGCGGCACACCGGTCACGTTCTTGATCGTGAGAAACGTCAGGAACAGGGGAATGAGAAAAAGCGTCCCAGGTATCAGCTGCGTCCCGAGCGCGGCCATGCTGAACAGGTCCGCTCCGGGGAAGCGAAACCGCGCGAGCGCGTAGCCCGTCAACGCTGCGAGAAACGTCGCGATCAGCGTCGCCGAGCCGCAGATGATCAGGCTGTTCAGCAAGAACTTGCCGAACTGCACGCGCGCCCACATTTCGGGGTAGTTCTGGAATTGCCAGACCGACGGCAACAGCTGCGCGCCCGAAACCACCTCAGAACGGGTCTTGAACGAGCTCACCAGGAGAAACGCGATGGGCGCGACCATGAACAGGATCAGGACGATCAGCAACACGTCGAGCAGTCGCTCGGTCGCGGTGTTCTGCAGACGCGCCCGGGTGAGCCGCGTCGGACGCGTTCGCGTGCGAACGACGACCGCTTGTGGGAGGGCCATCAATCCATGACTCACTCAATCAGTCCGCCGTGGTGGCCGCGCTCCGAAAGCCGCGGTACCACACTCCCACCAGCACGAGCAGAATCAACATCACTACCACCGACGCCGCGGCGCCGTAGCCGAACAACTGGCGCTCGAAGCTCTGGCGCACGATCGCAGGCACGATCAGGTCGGCAAATCGGCCGCCGTTCACTGCCGCCCCGCTGCCTGCCGCGAACATCGAGGCTGAGATGTTGTAGCCCTGGCCACCGATCAGGTTGAACACCGTGCCGAACAGCACCAGCACCGACAGCACGGGCATGAGGAATGGCAGCGTGATGTAGCGGAACCGGTCGAGACCCGTGGCGCCGTCCACGCGCGCCGCCTCGTACAGGTCCGTCGGGATCACTTGCAGGCCCGCCAACAGCATGACGGCGGTGAACGGCAGCGTGCGCCAGATGCTCGGGATCACCAGCGCCCAGAACGAGGCCGGACCCGTCAGCCACGCAGGCCGAAAGTGCAGAACGCCGAGCCAGTCCACGAGCAGGTGGTTGGCCAGGCCGCCATCCTGGAGCCAGATGAGATTCCAGGCGATGCCGACCACGAACGTGGGCATGACCCACGGCAGCAACACGAGCGTACGCGCCAGGCCCACGCCTCGGAAGCGCCGATGCAGGAGCAACGCCAGCGCGAGACCAAGGCCCAGCGTTCCGGCGTCAACCCAGAACGTGTACCAGAGCGTGTTGTTCAGCGCCTGACCGAGCGCGGCCACGTTGGCGTCGTCGCTGCCGAAGAATACGCCCAGGATCTGCTGATAGTGCGCGAGTCCGATGAAGGGCGCGCGCAGGTAGAGCAGGAGGTTGACCTGCTTGAGGTCCAGGAACGACATGTAGATGCCCTGCGCGCCTGGGATGAAGTGGACCAGGAGCATCGTCACCAGCGTTGGCGCGACGAACACGTACGCGATTGCGTTTCGTCGGACCCGGCCGCGCAGTGAGGCTTGCACGGGCTCGAGACTCAGCGCGCCTGGAGCGCGGATGCACCGATAGTCGATTGGCGGACCACCAGGTGGGTCTCCAGGAGGACGTGATCTGGCGGAGCCTCCGACGACGCATCCAGACGGTTCAGCAGCAGATCGACCGCGGCTGAGCCGAGCTGCTGCACGGGCTGATGCACCGTGGTGAGCGGAGGGTTGACCAGCGTCGCGAGCGGCAGGTCGTCGAAGCTGGCGATGGCGAGCTGCTCGGGAATGCGCAGGCCGTGTTCGTGGATGGCGCGCAACGCGCCCACGGCCATCGGATCGCTGGCGACGAATACCGCTGTCGTTGTTCTTGGGAGCGGTTTCAGGAGCGCTCCCATGGCCTCATAGCCGCCCGCCTGGGTGAAGTCGCTTTCCACGATGAGCTCGGGCCGGATCGGAATGCCCGCCTCGGCCAAGGCCTGCTTGTAGCCGTCGCGCCGATCCATGGCCACGGCCATGTTGTGCGGGCCCGTAATGGTGGCGATGTTGCGATGCCCGAGCTCGATCAGATGGCGTACGGCCTGGGCCGCGCCCTCCCGATTGTCCACGTCCACCGTGCTCACCTCGCTGAGGTACGGATGCCGTCCGATCAACACGAGCGGTGTCTCGTCACGGATGAGCTGCGGCAGGATGGGATCGTCGATGTCGCTCGACAGCATGATCAGGCCGTCGACGTGGTGGCCCCGCAGAACGCGCTCGTAGAAGTCACGCTCGCGCTCGTGCATGACCATCGACAGCATGACGAAGTAGCCGCGCTCGGTCGAGGTCTCGGTGATGCCCTGGATGACGTACGGGAAGAACGGATCGCTGAAGATGGCCATGGCCGAACGTGGGATCAGCAGACCCAGCGCGTTGCTGCGGCGGCTGGCGAGGGAGCGGGCGGCGGCGCGTGGCGCATAGCGCTGCTCCTGGATAATCTGCTGAACGCGCGCGCGGACGTCGGGTCGGACGGAGCGGTGGTTGTTGAGGACGCGCGAGACGGTCGAGCGGGAAACGTCCGCCAGCTTGGCGATCTCTTCGATGGTGCGCCTTGGAACCGCTCCCACGACGGCAATGGTGCACATCCTTGCAGCGTGCTGTCAAGCACCCAGCGCGGCCGAGCTGTGCGATGTAGGAGCGCTCCCAAAGCTGGCAAAAAAGGGTCGGCCGGGGTGTTGACAGTCTTTTGCGCGCGGCATACGCTGGCGCCATCTTGGGAGCGCTCCCAGCAGGACGAGCCGCTCGCCAGGCCAACATCCTTAGACCGTCGCGGGGGAACTTCCATATGCGTTTGCTGGTCCATTCCAGGCGGCTGGCCACCTCGTTGCTCGCCTCCCTGCTGAGCTTCGGCGTGCTGCTCGGCCCCGCCAGCCTGGCTACCCACGCTCAACAGACCACCAGCATCAGGTTCTGGTACATGCCCAACGGCGGCGACCCGACCGGAGCACTGCAGGCCGAGATCGACGGTTTCAATCAGGTGCATCCCGAGGTCAGCATCGACGCGGAGCAGGTCGACTGGGGCTCCGCCTTCACTCGCATTCAGACCGCGATTCAGGGCGGTGACGGCCCGTGCCTGACGCAGCTCGGCACCACCTGGGTTCCAGGCTTCAGCGCCATGGGCGGACTCCGACCGTTCACACAGGACGAAGTCAGCGCCATGGGCGGTCCCAGCAACTTCGTCAACGCCTCGTGGGCGACCAGCAGCCTCGCGGGCAGCGGCCAGGTGACCGCCGTTCCCTGGTTCGCCGACGTGCGCGCGCTCGCCTATCGCAAGGACATCCTGGCCCAAACCGGTCTGTCGGCCGAGGATGCGTTCAAAGACTGGACGAGCTTCGAAAACACGTTGATGAAGGTCAAGCAAACTTCGCCTGACGTGGCGCCGTTCGTCCACCCCGGCAAGAACGACTGGAACGTGTGGCAGAACGGTGCGATGTGGATCTGGGGCGCGGGTGGCGACCTGCTGAACCCCGGCTACACGCAGGCCGTCTTCAACTCGGACGACGCCGTCAGAGGCGTGACCGAGTTCGCCAGTCTGTATAGCAAGGGCTTGACCTCGTCGGACACGCTCGAGCTCAACTCCAATCAGACGGATTCCAAGTTCGGCGACGGCAAAGCCTTCTCGATCATCAGCGGTCCGTGGAACATCAGCAACGCCCGAACCCCGGTCGATAAAGGCGGCTGGAGCAACGACGTCGCCAGGCAGAACCTCGCGTTCGCGCAGTTCCCGGCCGGCCCGGGTGGGAACTACACCTTCGTCGGTGGAAGCAACCTGGCCATCCTGAACAACTGCCCGAATCCCGACGCCGCGGTCGCCTTCGTCGAGTACCTCACCAGCAACGAGTCCCAGGTCCGCTACGCCCAGACCATCGGCATGCTGCCAGCGGTCAACTCGGCGCAACACGATCCGGCGTTCTCGGCCGACCCGAACTACCGCGTGTTCATGGTCGCCGCGGCGAACGGCAAGACGTCTGCCCCGATCGCGCAATGGGGTCAGGTGGAGCCGACGCTGCAAGAGCAGCTACAGGCAGTCTGGGACGACGTGGCCAATCTGCCCGCGGGTAAGCAGATCAGCGCCGAACAGGTGAAGAGCCGCCTGGACGCCGCGGCGAAGGCCGTCAACGCCTACTTGCGCTCGTGAGCCGCCCGACGACACCGAGACCCAACGCCATGAACGCCTACTTGCGCTCGTGAGCCGCCCGACGACACCGACACCCAACGCCATGAACGCCTACTTGCGCTCGTGAGCCGCCCGACGACACCGAGAC
>JAFAPL010000729.1 GCA_019247135.1 Chloroflexota bacterium
GAAACGGGACTTCAACCCCGCTAGAGCGGATTTCGGGTTACAACGGACCGCTACTCCGCCGTCTAGCACGGCCACCGCCCATTTTACTGTCAATGGCGGCGGAGAGGGTGGGATTCGAACCCACGAAGGCCTTTTGAGCCTTACCCGCTTTCCAGGCGAGCGCCCTAAGCCAGACTAGGCGACCTCTCCGTACTCAGCGATCTGGCGCACAAACACGCCAGCGGAAGGGGTGGGATTCGAACCCACGAGGGCGTTAACCCTACCCGTTTTCGAGACGGGCGCACTAGGCCTCTATGCGACCCTTCCGGGCCGAATTCTAGCAAGCGGCCTTTACTACATCGATTCGGGCGCGACCACACCCACCATGTCCAGCGCGTTCGCCAGCACCTGGCGCCCCGCGGCCGCCAGCTTCAGCCGCGCACACTGGAGATCAGGATCCGCGCACAGGATGCGGAGTGCTGGATCGTCGTTGCCGGACTCGTACCAGCCCGCTGTTGCTCGAGCCAGCTCGTAGGCGTAGTGCGGGACGTGGTGCGGCGACAGGTTGCGCGCACCGAGCTCCACGACCTCGGGTAGCTGCAACATGCGGCGAATAAGCGCAAGCTCACTCGGCTGGCGCAGCAGCGACACGTCGCCGTGCTGCCAGTCGACGGATGAGTCGGCAAGCACGCGCGACAACCGGGCGTGCGCGTACTGGACGTAATAGACCGGGTTTTCGCTCGACTGCCTGGCCGCCAGGTCCAGATCGAAGTCCATCATGGCGTCCGCGCTACGACTCACCAGGAACCAGCGCGTCGCGTCCACGCCAACCTCGTCCATCACCTCGGCGAGCGTCACGAAGTTGCCCGCGCGCTTCCCCATGCGCACCAGCTCGCCATGCCGAAAGACGTTCACCATCTGATAGATGACGATGTCGAAGCGCTCGGGCTCGACCCCAAGATGCTTGACGATCGCCTTCATCGACGGCACCTGACCCTGATGGTCGGCGCCCCATACGTCGATGACGCGGTCGAACCGTCGCACCAGGAACTTGTCGAAGTGGTAGGCGATGTCCGTGGCCGTGTAGGTGGGCCGACCGTCCGAGCGAATGAGGACGCGGTCGCGCTCGTCGCCGAGGTCTTGAGATCGCAGCCACGTAGCACCTTCGCGTTCGTACACCAGGGCCTGGGAACGCAATAAATCCAGGACCCTGACAAAGTCGCCCTCGCGCACGACCCTCGCTTCGGAAAACCAGCTGTCGAAGTGCACACGCGCGCGTTCGAGATCTCCCTCGATCCACTGCATGATGCGCTGCGCCGCCAGGTCGCCGATCTCGTGCGCACGCGATTCCGGAAGGTCTGCGAACCGCTCGCCCTCGGTCTGGAGAATGTCGCGCGCCAGATCGAGGATGTACTCGCCCTGGTAATCGTCCTGGGCCAGCGGCACCTCGCGACCGAGCGCCTGCTGGTAACGCACCCAGAGGCTATGGAAGAGGTGCTCCATTTGAGCACCCGCGTCGTTGTAGTAGTACTCGCGCTGAACGTCCCAGCCCGCGCGACCGAGCACACGCGCCAGGCTGTCGCCCAGTGCGGCATTGCGGCCCGTCCCGATGTGGACCGGTCCGGTCGGGTTTGCGCTTACGAATTCGATCTGCAACCGTCCCAGCCCGTCAGCCGGAAGCGAGCCGAATTCAGCACCGTCCAGCACGATCGAGTTGACCTGTTCGCGAACCCAGTCGTCGTTCAAGAACAGGTTGAGAAAGCCAGGTGGGGCGGGCTCCCACGCAGCCAGCAGCATCGGCGGATCGTGCGCAAGCTCGCCCGCGATGGCGCTGGCGATTTGCATCGGGTTCGGGCCCTTGGGTCCGACGGCGCGCTTCGCGCGCAACGCGAAGTTGGTGGCGAAATCGCCCTGTTCAGCTTTCTGGGGCCGATCGACCGTGACTTCGGGCAGTGTGACATTGGGCAGGACGCCTTTTGCCTGCAGCCGTGCGATTGCCTCCTGGAGGATCTGCAGCAGGCGATCGCGAACCAGAGGTGTGCGCACAACGGTCACGGCTGGCCTGTAAACAAGGATTTCAGCGCAGTGTAAGCCGGGCGCGGGGTGCCGTCCGGGTTGGTGATGCTCCACCAGTAGTACTCGGTCTGTTGTGTCCAGCCGGGGTCAGGGATATAGATCACGGTCATCGCGCCCATCCATGGTTGCCAGCGCTGACGGGCGCATTGGAACGCGCCCACGAGTTTGGTGGCCTGCTGCTCGCGGCTGACGGCAAACCATGCATACGGCGAGTCAGGGCGCTGATCGGTCGTTGCGCCCATCTCGAGAATGGCCATCTGTTTGCCTGCGTCACCTTGTTGGACCATCACGGCGCGAATGTCCTCGACGTGTCGTAGCGCGTACATACGCCTCAGGTCGGGCGAGCTCGGGTCGTTGTTGGTCAGCGCAGGGTCGAGAGCAACCTGGGCGGGATCGGCGCAGGGCTCGGCCTTGAACATCTGGGCATTGACGCCAAGCACGTCGAAGTTGTTCCTCGCGCCCGCCGAGTACATCGCGCGGATGAAGTCGGCATCAGGCATCGCTTGCGCGTTGTTCGTGGTCGTTGGTGACATGCCAGCCGAGATCACGATGGCCTGAGGGTCAGCGCCCTTGATCGCCTCGTAGCTGTCCTGGAGCATGCTGGCGTAGGCGTTCGGATCGGGCGGTTTGTTGCCCCATTCGCGGTCGAGATTGGGTTCGTTCCAGACTTCGTACGCCTGAATGCGGCCGCTGTACCGTGTGGCAAGGGCGGTCAGAAAATCGGTCCAGTCCCTAGGGTTATCGGGCGGACCGGAGCCTGGCCATTGCACGGTCGAGGACGCCCATTGTGGTTGGTTGTCGACACGGGCGATGATCTTGAGGCCTGCCTGGCCCGCGGCATCGACGATGCGGTCAGGCTCATTCCACTCGAAGGCGCCCCTGGCCTTGCCTTCGATGTTGCGCCACTCGAAGCGTTGCTTGACCCAGTGAAAACCGCCATCCCTGGCGAGCTGCAGGTCGCGCGTGGTGGTGTCCGGGTTGCCCCATAGAAACACGTGGACCGCGGGGTCGATGGTTGGCATCACGGCATTTGGAAGCGGCGACGGTGACGGTAGAGCCGACGCGGCGGCCTGCGGTCCGGGGGATGCCGAGGATGCCGCAGCGGTCGCCGCGGGCGGGGGCGACGACGAGGGTGTAGAGGGCGCTGGTGCCGTCGAGCAGGCGATCAGTACAAGCGCGGCAACCCCAAGGAAGAGCGAGCGCAATGCCGAACGAGTATAGGTGCGGGTTAAATCTGACCGCTCTGACGCGCGGCGTTCACGGCCGTAAGTGCCGCGCGAGGCGTTCCGTCGGGGTTACTGATGGCCCACCAGTACTCTTCTGCCGCCGGCGTCCAGGTTGGATCCGACAGGGTCCACACGGTCATCACGCCGATCCAGGGGGTCCAGTGCTGACGTGCGTACTCGAAGGCGTTGACGATATTCGCCGCCTTCTTGTCTTCGCTCACCGCGTACCAGGAGTAGCTCGGGTGCACCTGGTCGGAGGTCCAGCCGAACTCGAGCAGCCAGATCTGTCGGTTGGAGTCGCCCGCCTTGACCTGCTCATCGCGCAACTGCTCGATCCGCCGAAAGTAGAAGCTGGGATGAGGGAAATTCGGCAGCGAGTTCAGCGGCGCGTCCACTTCAGGCGCCTGTGTGTTGCCATGGGCGCCGAGGACGTCATAGTTGATGCCACCCTTGAGCCCTGCATCGAACAGCCACTGCAGATATTCGGCGTCGTCCCATGCGCTCGTCGAGTGCACCCCTGTCGGCGATAGCCCGGCGCTGATCACGATGATGTTCGGGTTCGCGGCATGTGCCGCGGCGTACGCGCCGTTGAGCAGGCGTATGTAGTCGCCAGCCTGAGCTTGACTGATGGACTGATTACCCCATTCGCGTGTGAGGTTCACTTCATTCCAGATCTCGACCGCGTCTACGCTGCCGTACGTCGAGCCGGGCTTGTACCGACTGACGAAGGCCGTCACGAAGTCGTTGTAGTCCTGATAGTTGTCGGGAGGCCCGTTGTTCGCGTGGTCGGCGCGCGCCCAGTCAGGCTGGAAGTCCAGGCGCGCGATGATCTTGACGTTGTTCTGAGCACTGGCCTTGACCACGCGGTCGGCTTCGGTCCAGTTGTAGACGCCCCGCCCGGCGCCTTCAATTGCTCGCCACGGGAAGACCGTCTTTTGCCAGTGGAAGGCCGCGCCGCTGGCGATCTTGAGGTCGCGATCGGTCGTGGCGGGCTCGTTCCAGAGGAACATGCTCATCCCATAGTCGGGGCTGGCAATGTTCGGTGGCGGATTGGGTGTGGGCAGCGGCCGCGCCCCGGCCGTGGACGGGCCGGCGGCGACACTGCCAGCGCCGGGCGTGAACGCATTGCCGAAGCTCGTAGCCGTCAGCGCGTTGGCACTCACCGCGGCGCGCAGCAGCGGGCTCGTGGCAGCCTGGGTAGCCAGATCGCCAGGCAAGTTCTGGCCTGTGAGAAGGGCCTTCAGGTAGTCCGCCAGCAGCAGGCCTTGCGTGCAACCACACCCCTTGTCGAAGTGCATGATGCCCCGCTGGAAACGCTGGTAGATGAAGTCGTGGTTGTTCGGGTCGTACGCGGGCGCGCTGGTCGGGGCACCCCAGATCTCCAGATCCAGCAGACCGAGCATGTTCGCGTCGTCGGTGCCACCCATATCTGGCGAGATCGTGTTGAAGAAGGTCTTACGGAAGTTGACGGGTTGGCCGTCAAAGGTGTCCACCGCCTGCGTGCCGACGAAGCCGAGGATCTGGCCCGTGTAGCCAGGGTCGCTGACCTTTGGCGTCTTTGCCTTGATCGCGTCGTCTGGCGCGGGAAATGTGCTGCCGTTCATCTTCGTGTACGGCAACAGCCCATCGTCCAGCAGATTGAGCGTTCCCGGC
>JAFAPL010000821.1 GCA_019247135.1 Chloroflexota bacterium
GAATGAACGCAAAGCACGGTGCCACGAACAAAGTGATGCGGACGTACTTGTAGAGGTCCGCCTCCGCGTCAGGCGTGCGGATAGCGGCGTACTTGAACCCAAACGGCGTATCTACCGCCTCCAGCCGCGGCGAATGGTCCTTCGGCCGGCCGCGGATGTCCGAGCTGTGCAGGTAGTCGGAGTGCGCCGAATCGATCGTGCCCTCCAGGCCCTGGGCGTAATTGCACTCCTGGAAGACTTTCGTAACTCCGCGTTGTTCGCGAGGGGCGTGCGTCCATTCCCAAGCTGGAAAGGGTGGCTCAAATTCTCGCGGGCCGAGGTACACCCAGATGACGTCACCGGCTTCGCGGACCAGGTAGGCCGGGTGGCGCAGCCGGTCGCGAAAGGTGCTGGTGGGCGGCTCAGTGGGCATGTCCACGACGCGCCCGTCGGCATCCACCTTCCAGCCATGATAGATGCAGCGCAGGCCACACTCTTCGTTTCGCGCGTACGCCAGCGACGCGCCGCGATGCGGACAGTTCTCGTTTAGGAAGCCGACGCGACCGCTACTATCCCGAAAAGCGACGAAGTTTTCGCCCAGCAAGCGCACCTGAAGCGGCTCGCCGTCGGGCTCGGGCAACTCGTCCGACAGCAGCGCGGGAAGCCAATACCGGCGCATCAGCTTGCCCATGGGCGTGTCGGGTCCGGTCTGACATAGCAACAGGTTCTCTTCTCGACTCAGCATTTCATTCAGGCCTACACGGTGTGCGGGATTCTACTCCCGCCCATGGTGTCTCCGCCGGCCCAGATCGTCGCCCGAAAGCAACTGCGCGACGCGGGCCTGTCCACGCTCGCGACACTCTGCCGCAGCCGCAGGTCTGGTCATCCGCGAGTTGTGGCCCGCTGGACACGCGTTTCGTTCTCGTCCGCCCCGACCGCTACATCGCGGGTGCGTTCAGGGACTTCGAAGAGGAGTCTGCCGCGTCAGCGCTGCGGCAGTTGCTCTTCCGTGTTTGGCTGCAGCCCACACACCCGTCAGTTCCAGTTGGAGTGGCATACTGAAGCATGCAGGGCACGATGCTCGCGGCGCGCGTTTACCCAGGCGAAACCGGCTTTCGCCTCGAGTCCGTGCCCATTCCGCCGATCGAATCCGGCGAGGTTCTGGTCAGGGTCCACGCGGCCGGCCTGACGCATGGGTTGCTCTCGCTCTGGCACAACGGACGCACCCAGTTGCTCTCGGGTGTGCTCGGCCACGAGGCTGCCGGCGCCGTCGCCGAAATTGGTCCTGGCGCGAAACGGTGGAGTTGCTCGAGCTCCTGCGCGCCGGACGGTTGGACGTTTTCAGACCTGTTCACCAATCGATTCCGGCTCAGTGACATCAACTCCGCCGTGGAGCTTGTGGACTCACGCAGCGGTGGACCTTTGTTCGTGAACATAGATGTATCTGACGGGTTGAAACGGAAGGAGCCTGTGATGTCTTCGGAAAACCGTGGACTGTGTTGTACGTCGGCACCAACGTGGGGCTGTTCCGCGCCACACCCGGCGAACGTGATGAGTACAGCCTCGCACCGGCTGGACTCCAGGGACAGACAGTCGTCGCGGTCATCGTCGACGTCCAGGACTCGCAGCGCATCTACGCCGGTACCCGCGACGAGGGTGTGTTCGTCAGTCAGGATGGTGGTTCGACCTGGACCGCCTCGAACAAAGGCATCACGCATCTCGAAGTGTGGAGCATGGTCCAGCATCCGACCACCGGTGAGCTGTACGTCGGGACCCAGCCACCCGCGGTCCTCAAGAGCACAGATCAGGGCCAGACCTGGACCAATTGCCGCAGCTTCCAGGACATGGAGGAGTCCCTCTTCTGGACTTTTCCAAGACCGCCGCACATCGCGCACATCAAATACCTGCATGTCGTACCTGAGGATGCACAGAAAGTGTTCGGCGCGGTCGAGGAGGGCTGGATCGTGCGCTCGCTCGACGGTGGTGCACACTGGGAAACGCTGAAGCAGGGTGTTGCGTTCGATTCGCACGCGGTCACCACTGTTCCGGGCCAACCGGAGGTCGTGATCGCTACGTCAGGCGCCGGTGTCTATCGCAGCGAAAATCTGGGTGAACGCTTCGTGAAATCGGACAATGGTATCGATGCGGGCTTCACCGGCGGCGGGTACATGTCGCCACCCGTGGTCCATCCCGAGCGGCCGGGTACCGTCTTCGCTGCTGGGGCGGAGGTTCCACCGCCATTCTGGTTCACGCGGGAGCAGGGGGCCAAGGCGTACTTCTATCGCAGTGATGATGGCGGGAGGACCTGGCGCAAACTCCTTGGGCAGGGTGTGCCTGCCGAGGGCTTGCGGCCGGCACCTCGCTCGGCGGTGATCGATCCCTCTGATCCGGATACGGTACTGTTCGGCTTGACCGACGGTAGTGTGTGGGAAACACGCGATGGCGGCGAGTCGTTTCACGTCGTCGCCAAAGGGCTGCCGGGCTGGATCTCGGGCTTGTGTGTCGCGTACCCCTCAGCCGCGTCCACGCGTGCCGTCGAGAGTCACTCGACCAACGGAAGCGCGGCACCGGCCACAAACGGCGTGGAGGTTGGGCAGGAGTACGAGATCACCATCAGCAACGAAATTGACAATCCGTTCATTGGACCGAACGGCGTGACTCGCATCGGCGACGCTGACGTGCGAATTCCACACGCCAGAGTCGGCCAGAAATACCGCGTGCGGGTGCTGGCGCTGGGAATCAATCAGTTCACGCAGCGTACCGAGGCCACGATCCAGACCGTCTCAGGGCCCAACTGAGAGCGCTGCGGAATGCGCGACCACGCCGCGGCCGAAAGCGCCGACAAAGTAGCCCTCCGGGCTGAGGCGCGGAGCGCCCGTGCATTCCGCAAAGCGCATCGAGATCGAGGCTACGCATGACCGATTCGCCTGCCACGAGGCGGCCACGTTCCACCAGCCGGAGTCTCTTCCAGCGCTTGCCGCTGCTGATGTATCGCGGTCCGATGGCCAACGTATTGCACCGCCGATACGTGCTCCTGCTCACGACCGTTGGCCGTCGCTCGGGCCAGCCGCGCACGGTGCCCTTGACGTACATGCCGCTTGGCGAG
>JAFAPL010000877.1 GCA_019247135.1 Chloroflexota bacterium
ATGCGCATCGACGTCGTAAGCAGACCCGCCGACGCGGCGAGCCACACGGGATAGAGCGCGCCCGCCAGTTGCAGGGCGGTAGCAGGCCGGTCCAGCACGACGAGCACTGTAATGACGAGGAATGGCGCCAGAAACAGGCCGACCATGATCCACTTCTTCTGGCGAACGCCGAGCATCAGCCCAAATAGAGCGCACGCGCACAAGGCGATGACGACGATCGCCAATCGGTCGCCGCTGAGTGTGGTGACGTTGAACTGTTGACTCTCCAGGTCCAACGCTCGCGCGATGATGGATCCCCAGTCGCCAACGTTGAGGTTCGGGTACCCGATGGCCAGTGGGCGAGCCAGGATGCCTGACGTAGCGATAGATACGCCTGCCGCCATCGCAAGAACCAGCAAGCGGTTGACCGACTGTTCTCGCGCGCTCCGACACTTGATGCCAGACAGGAACTGGAGGCCGACAACAGTGCCTCCAACCAGGACGAGGAAACCCGCCGCAACCGCGCCAATGTAGACGCTTGCTGCCCCCGCGGCGACCACCAGGATGCAGGCAAGGGCTGTCAGCGACGTGTTCTGCGGCAGCGCCAGGAACATGCCCGTCAAGAGCATCGCCGAAGGATATCCGGCGAGTTTGCCCAGGAAGCCAGTGCGGCTGTAGTCATACCAATGCGAAAACGTCAGACCGACAGCCAGGACGATCAAGCCCGCGGGCGATTCAGAAAAGACGCCGCAGACAGCGAGGATACCCGCGCTGAGCAGAATTGAGGTCGCGGAGTCAAATTGAAACAGGCTCGGAATACCACGGATCGAAGAGATGAACGCCAGGCCGAAGAAGCTTCCAAAGCGTGGATCGACTTGAAACTCGTAAGCCGGCCAACTTGTAAGGGGATCGTGCGCTTCCGCGAGCGGCTGCACAGAGACGGGATGGCGGTTCAACCATTCGGCCGTCTGGGCGTACCCGCCCTGATCGGTCCCGTACAGGAACAGGAGACTCGGACTGTTGTCCACCATCGACGCGTAACACGTGGCCCAGGTGGTAACGGCCGCGAGAGCGGCAGCGAGCACGATTAGCCCACCAAGCTGACGGAGCCGCGGCCGAGCGCCGACGGAGCGCACCGACAAGGCGGTCACCAGGGCCGCACTCGCAACAACGACGATGCCCGCCGTGCGCACCGGTACCGCCAATGTTGAATACAGGAGAGCGATCCCGAGGATGATGACCAGGATCCCTGCGAGTGGGGCCGCAAGCACAACGTGCGGCCGCTGGCATCGGAACGGCACGATCAGGAAGCCGCCACAGATTCCAGACACCACGAGTGCGAGGCAAGTGACGAACCATTCCTGAACGAATGTCACTTGCGAGATCTTGAGTCGCCGTCGCCGTGCATCATGAAACGCTTCTTACCCACTGAAAGCGTGCCTTCAAACCGAGCCAGCGGCGTTCGCACGCGTAGTAGCTCAGCGTCGCGAACGCAAGTGTCATGGCCGAGGCAACGGCAGTGTATTCCAGGACGCCGCGAGCAAACATCGAGCGCGCGAGCGGCCGAAGAAGATAGAACTGCTCTCCGATCGAGATGCTCCAGAATGGCGCGATCAGCCACGTGGCGGCTCTATCAACTGAGTCCAGGCTTCGGTTCCGAGGACAGCAATGACCAGGAAGCCTGAAAGCGAAGCGAGATAATACAGCGGCCACATCCGCAAATACGCGGGATCCAGAAACGTGGTGGGCGGTCAATAGTTGACGACCCAGTAGGGTGCTGGGGCATCGGACTTGACACACTGAAAGGCGGCACGCGAGCTCCACTCAGCGACAAGGTGCGGCTCGAAGCCGTGCACACGGATCAATTGTTCCAGGCACAACACGGACGGCGCCCACCAGTTCGTCGGATCGTTGTTGAGCTCGGCTCCTGGAAAGAACTGCGCCACCGGGACTCGCTTGAGTAGATCTTCGATCTCTGGTGAGCTGAGCAGACCGCCATCGACCACAAAGCCCCCTGTGGTCACCTGCGATTCGAGATACATCACCTCGTTGCACACGCTGTGGACGCGTTGCAGCGCGAGCATTGGCGAGCGCAAGTGATAGATCACCCCGAGAAACAGAACGACATCGAAGCAGCCGACCAGCTCGGGACTGAGATCGTAGACCGATCCGGTCAGATGCTCGACACTCGAGCCCAGAATGCGCCTGGCCGTATTGAAGCCGGACAGATCCGGGGCCAGATGGTCGAACGCGAGCACTCGAGCTGCGCCTCGACGTTCCGCCTCGAAGCTGAAGTAACCGTCGTACGCGCCAATGTCGAGCACGCTCTTACCTGAAAGATCCTCGGGCAATCCGATCAACTGCGCCTTGCGCGGGGTGTCTTCGGCGCCGGGCGTGAACAGCCCAGGTGCGAGCTCAATGGTGTGGAACCACTGCCTCTCGGCCATGAGGCCGCGAATCTGGTCGAGCTCCATCGCGAGCTCCTACGCCCCTAAGGCGCGCAGGAATGCTCGACGCAAGTGCTCTGCCGCCTGGCCGCCCCGCTGCTGAGCAGGGTGTTGCAGCGCGCCAACGATCCAGCCTCTGGTCGTCGACAGAAGTGACGCGCTGATGTGACGATTCCACCTGAGCGCAAGGAAATACGACAAGAGCGATACCTCCACGGCAAACCGCAGTGGTTGCTTATCGTAGGTCATGCCACGCAGATCCAGGCGCGTGTGTGCCTCATTCGTGAGCCATCGGTCTGGCACGCGGCCAAGCCGCGCGCGAAGCATGGAATTGATTTCAGTGTGGAACTTCAGCCGCGAACCCAGCGTCTTGGTGTTGGGGTAGAGTCGCGACCCAGCCAGCTGGCCGTCGATACGCGCCACTCGCGCGCCAGATTGCCCCAATCGCAGCCAGTATTCGTAGTCCATGCAGTAGTGCAGGCTCTCATCGAGCGGCCCATAGCGCGTGGTAACCGACTGACGAAAAAAGGCCGCAGGCTGGCATATATAGCACACGTCCGCGAGCCGTTCGAGATTCCAGGGCTCAGTGTAATAGGGGGCAATGATCTCGTCGTCTTCGTCGATGAATTCGGCATCGCCATACACCAGGTCGATATCAGGATGGGCGTCGAAGAACCTCAACACGGTTTCCAGCGCTCCTGGCCGGTAGATGTCGTCTGAGTTGAGCCAGCCAATGATGTCGCCTCTGGCAATTGACAGGCCTTTGTTGATCGCGTGGGCCTGGCCCTTGTCCGATTCGGAAACCCAGAAGCAGCGGTCAGAATAAGCGCGAAGAATGTCAACTGTACCGTCCGTGCTTCCGCCATCCATCACCAGCAACTCGACGGCGCTGAGCTCTTGATCGAGAACGCTCCGTATGGTGCGCTCAATAAACCGGCTTTGATTGAATGAAGGTGTGATAACGGATAATCGGACAGCGGGCATTTAGCCTGCCGCGGCCGCGAGTTCCGTCACGATCCCAACTGAGCGCAGGTCGATTCCGTCGCACATCAGCCCAAGCCAGCGAGTGTCAGTGCTCCCACCGTTTCTGGACGGACAGAAGAGCGGCGATACCCCCAGCTCAACCCAACCTGCTTCACACGGCACGGGCACCGGGAGGACGGTGGACGCGCCCCGTTGCAGCTCGATTTGAACGGGGTCAGCCGAGTATGAGGTCCTGATGCCGAGGTTGGCCGTAGCGTTTGGCACCCACGCTGGCAGTGTGAGCTTGAATTCCAGCACGCCCGGACAGTCACGCCCTTCGAGCGACACGATGACTGTTCCGCCAGTCCATCCGTCCGACCAGACGCCATGAACGGCGGTCCGTTTGTGTTTGGCGCCTTCGAGGACATCGAGGAAGACGGCCAGGTATTCCAACGCCATGCGCTGCGCGTTGCCGAGATCGTCGACTCGCCT
>JAFAPL010000983.1 GCA_019247135.1 Chloroflexota bacterium
AAACCGGTGGCCACGTGCCTCCAGCACCGGTCGGTGATCGGCGTGGTTGTAGATCTCTCCGTTGAAGACGAGCCAGATGGAGTCGTCCTCGTTCGACATCGGCTGGTCGCCGGTGGCGAGATCGACGATGCTCAGGCGGCGGAAACCGAGTCCGACGCGGTGATCGTCCGCAACGAAAAAGCCATCGGAGTCCGGGCCGCGATGCACGATCGCGTTCGTCATCCCGCGCAGCATCGGCACGTCCACCGGCTCGGCTGAGGGTCCGAATGCGATCACGCCACAAATGCCGCACATCTCAGTGTCCTACCGGCTCGCTCATCGCGGACAGCTCATATCCGATGACCTCAAGCAGCGTCTGGTCCAGTTCAGTATCCGGGCGCACGCCCGTATACTCCACTAACTTGGCCACGTCCGGCACGCGCCGACGCATGTCCTCGAAACCAACAGCGCGCTCGCCGTACGCGTCCTCGTCATCGTATGGCACGAGCTTGATCTCGGAACGACTTTCGGCCAGCTCCACGACGCGGCCAGCGAGATCGAGAATGCGGATCTCGCGCGGCTGTCCGATATTGAAGATCTCGCCGGCCGCGCGGGGCGTCCGCATGAGTGCCACCAGCGCGCGAATGACGTCGTGCACATTGGTGAAGCAACGCGTCTGCTGACCGTCGCCGTACACGCGCAGCGGCTCGCCGCGCAGGGCCCAGCGAACGAAACGCGGTACGACCATTCCATATCGACCCGATTGGCGCGGACCAACCGTGTTGAATAGTCGGACCACGGTAACCGGCAGCTGCTGCTCGTACCAGTACGCAAGCGCAAACGCTTCGTCGATGCCTTTAGCCGCCGCATAAAACCAGCGTGACAGGCGCGCGGAGCCGAGCACGCGATCGTCGTCTTCGCTCAGTGCGTCCTTAGGATTTTTGCCATACACCTCCGAAGTGGAGGCAATCAGCACGCGCTTGCCGGACGTTGCGCATGCGCGGAGCACATTTTCGGTGCCGCGGATATTCGTCTCGAGTGAGCGGAGTGGATGGCGCAGGACCCACGCGACGCCGACCGCCGCCGCCAGGTGATAGACGACATCCGCCTCAGCCACGAGTCGGTCCACCGCGCCACCGTCGAGGACCGATCCCTCGATCAAATGAAGACGTGCATCGTTTTCGAGCTCGGCGAGATTGGAACGTCGACCGGTTGAGAGATCATCCAGGACAGTCACCTGGAGGTCGTCGGCGATCAGTCGCTCAACCAGGTGCGAGCCGATGAAACCGGCTCCACCGGTGACCAACGCCCGCGTCACCGCGCCGACGGCTCCACCAATTGATTCACCATATGCATCTGCCGACCGCGTTTGCTCAACTCCGCGATGTACAGAGCGCGAACGTCGTCGACCAATCGGCTGGAATCGTAACGCGGGTACACGTGGCGACGCCCGGCCGCGCCGAGGCGTGCGGCCATTTCGCCATCTTCGATCAACGTCGCAATTTCACGCGCCAGGCTCGCCGCGTCGCCTGACGCCACGGTCAGACCGGTCTGCCCGTTGACAACGACCTCGGGTACCCCACCGACCGCGGTGGAAACGACAGCGCGCGCGCTTGCAAGCGCTTCAATCAAGGAAACAGGCGAGCCCTCGTTGAGTGAGGTGAGCGCGACCACGTCGAGGTCGGCGTAGACGGCTGGCATGTCCGCGCGCCAGCCGAGGAACTGGACGTTCTTCTCCAACCGCATGCGCTGCACCAGTGACTCGAGCGCGGTTCGCCGTTCGCCATCGCCAATCACCAGAAAGCGCGCGTCTGGCACCTGTTGAAGCACCAGTCGCGCTGCCTCGAATAAGAGCTCGTGCGCTTTGACGGGTACTAGTCGAGCGACAATACCAACCAGCGGCACGCGACCGCCGATGTGGAGCTCACGTCGCAGCTGGCCACGCAATCGCTCTGAATCGAGAAACGGGTACAGCTCGAGCCCGAGCGGAATCGCGACGAGCTTCGTCGACGGCACAACTCCGTACGAAGCAATCTCGCGGCGCTGACCCTCGCCAACGGCAACGACGCGATCCGTGGCCATGCCGAGCGCACGCTCGATTGTCAGAAAGACGCGCGTCTTCGTCCGGCTGAAATAACTATGAAAGACGTGGCCGTGGTAGGTGTGCACGATCAACGGCACGCCGCAGACGTGCGCCGCCAGTCGCCCAACAGTGCCAGCCTTGGCCATGTGGGTGTGAACGACGTCTGGCTTGAGATCGCGCACGAGCTGCGTCATGCGCGCCAGCGAGATCAGATCGTCGAGCGGACTGATTTCACGACCGAGCCAGGGCAGGATGCGCGGCTCGACGCCGTGGGCGCGGGCAACGCCCAGCATGTCGCCTTCGTGCGGCGCGGTGGTGCCGGTGACGAGGGTCGATTCGAAGGCGATGCCATCATTGAGCGCCTGATTGAGAAGAACCACGTGGTGAGCAGGGCCGCCGATGTTCAGGCGCGTGATCGCGCGCAGGATACGGATCGGCGCTGGACGCACGGTTGGGCCGAGTATATCGAAGCGAGTGCGGCACAGCCTGGCTGAACGTTTCCGCGACACTGGAGTGCCTGCGCAGGCGCTCGGGAGCCGTGATCTGTCAGGGTTGGCATACCTGGCGGCGAACGCGTCACGCCGGGCGTGACGCTTTTTCTTTGGCCCGTGACGCTTTTCGTCGGCCACGTGACGCCCTACGTGACGCTTTTTCCGCGCCGCGTGACGGTCCACGTGACGCCTGCTGCTTACGCTGTCGAGGGCGGCGGGTGGGGTGGCGGGCCGCGGCGATGGCCGAAACGCGTGCGACGCCAGAGGCGCGCGGGGTGGGGCGTTTTGAGTCGGAGCCGCCGCATGCCTGTGGTACAACCCAGGCCAACTTGAGCAGCACCACGGCTACACGACGTGTCGCTGTGCGCTCGACCGTCGCACGCGCGAGCCTGTCGAGCGGCGCGCTGATCGGGCCACTCGCTGCACCCTGGGCCTTGTTACTGGTCGGTGCATGCGTCGGTTACGCCTTTACCCTCGATCGGACCGTCGCGAGCGAGCGACTCATCGGCATTCTCCTGAGCGGCGTTCTCAGCCTGTTCGCGGTCGTCGCGTTGCAGGTTCTGAACGCGCAGACCGTCAGATCGCTCCTCCTGAGTACGGCAGTCGTGTCGCTACTGGGCGGCCTCTGGGTCATCAGCGCCTCGGGCGCGGACGTGTTTCGCGGGACGCTGGGCGGTCTGCTTCAGACGCTCTTTCGGCCGATGTTTGGGGCGGTCAAGCTGACCGAGTCGGTCGATATCACCAATACGCGATTCATCGTCGGGTACAACGGCCTGGCCGACCTGAGCCTGGTGGCCATTTTTTGCGCGGGCGCGATCTGGCGCGACACAAAGGTGGCCTGGGCCGTGGTCGCCATCGGTCTCGTCTGGCTCGTCGGAACGGGCGCTCGCGGCGGACTCACCGGACTTGCCGCGGGCGTGTGCGCCATCGGCATCTTCGCGTGGCCGCGTCGCTACGCTCTGCTCGCGCTGATTGCCGCGCCGTTAACCGTCGCCCTCGCCGCCGCGGGCGTGTTCGACAAAGGACTGGAATTCAGCTCCACGGCCGGTCGGCTGACGTACTGGACCGATCTGGCGCGCTTGCTCGTGGAGTATCCGCTCACGGGCGTCGGCCTCGGCGTCAACACCGCCAATCGAGTGGCGCTGCAGTATCAGATCAATCCCGACCCGGAGCGCATCTTCTACGCCCACAACACCGTCCTACAGACGTACCTGGAGCAGGGCCCACTCGGCACGCTCGGGATGGTGCGGGTGCCGTTGATGGCGGTGGCAGCGGCGCTGATCGGACGCCGTAGCGGCGTTTCAGATTCGCGGCGGCCCCTCCTGATCGCCGGACTCGGGATCATCGGCGCCATGCAGGCCCACGGCCTCACGGACCAGGTCGTCACGACGAACGTAGGAACCGCCATCACGCTGTTGGCCCTGGCGGGTGTCGTCGCGGGACTCAGTCCAAAGAGCCAGCACGCGCTTGCTCGGTTTGTGGCTGGCTATGCATTGCTCCCGGTCGCCCTGGCTGGGCTGCTGATGCTGACCGTGCTGGC
>JAFAPL010001021.1 GCA_019247135.1 Chloroflexota bacterium
GCTACGCCAAGAACTATCAGGTGTGGGGCGGACGTTGCACTCAGATGCAGCCTCCAAAGGGGACGGACTCGGTGAGCGTGAGCCCCGGCGTGACGCAAAGCGTGCCGATCAGCGAGCCGGCGCTGGCGGTGCTCGTCAAATACGGCAGCCTCGGACGAGTAGTGCCCGCGGACGTGAAGCTGAGCTTTGCAAGCACGAGCGGCGCCGCCTGCGCGGATAGCTGGTACGCCGCCGTCTCGTCGCTTGCGGCGACCTCGCCGAATGGCGCGCTGGCCTCACCGGGACAGCCTTTCGCGAGCGGCGCCACGAGCGGGCCAGCCGCCAGCGCCTCCGGCCAGACCGGGCAGTACACGGTCTGTGCTGACTACAGCGGGCATAAGAGCACGGCAGCCACGTTCAACGCGAGCTTCACCGGGCCGACCGTTGTGAACATCAATATCCCCTCGACCGCCGGCTCGCTCGGCACGTGCTGAGGCTCTCGCGAACAGCGCGGCGGCCGTCGCCTCGCTCCGAAGGAGGCTTCACGCTGGTCGAGCTGCTGGTGGTGATTATCGCGGGGTTGGTGGTCGTGATCGCGTTGTTCGCCTTGGTGGACGTGACGCTTCGGCAGACCACCCGAACCTTCAGCGCCGTCGACGCCACCCAGCACGCACGCACGGCGCTTGAGGAGATCGAGAACGAGGCGCACTCGGCTTGTCTGCTCGACTATCCGAGCCCAATCCAGCCGGGCAGCACGGATACCAGCCTGCGATTCGTGAGCCAGTATGGGAGCACGGCGACCGCCGCAACCGCCGCGAATCCATACCCGGTTCTGCATACGATCGCGTTCGACCCGGTCGCCAAGACCCTTACCGACACGACGAGCCCGTTTGGCGGCGGTGTGGGCACCATCCAAACCACCACGCTGCTTACCAACGTCGGAGCGCAGGGGAGCGCACCGGTCTTCCAATACTTCGCCTACGCGGAGCCCACCGACTCGTCGGGAGCGCCGTACACCGATGGGGCCGGCAATCCCTACGAGATGCTGATCGACGGCATCAACGCAGTGCCCGGTACGGCCATCATCCCCTCCGCGCAGCCCTTGGCGGTCCCGCTCTCGATCGATGACGCCGGTCAGGCCGCCGAGGTGCTTATCAAGCTGCAGGTCGGGGCATCCGGCGGCACCAACGAGAACACGAATCTGACCAGCGGCGTCAACGACAGCGTGACCGATCAGGTCGTTCTACGCCTCACTCCCCCCGTCAACCACGCCGGCAGCGGGACGTCCTTTGAGCCATGCCAGTGACCCGCTTGAATACTCTTAGAACCGCAGCCCTGAGCGCACGTGCACGCTGCGGGGCACAGGACGGATTCGCGATGATCATCGCCCTCGGGGTGATGGTCGTCACGTCGCTATTGGTGGCGGCGACCTTCGTGGCGCTTCAGGGCGACACGCACCTGACCCAGAGCGATCTCTCGGCGAAGCGCGCATACTACGCGGCCGAGGCCGGGCTCAACGCGTACCTATACCAGCTGAACCAGAATCCGGACTCCTGGCAGACCTGCTCGACGGATCTGCAGAGCAAAACTCCTGTTCCGGGATCGAGTACCGGTGCGGAGTATTCCTACCAGCCGATCTACAACAGTGGATACTCGGCCAGCAACTGCAGCAGCGATCCGATCAGTGCTCTCGTGGACTCCTCGACCGGGACGCTTCGGATGGAATTCATCGGCTACGCGGGGGCCCAGCCGCAGATCACCCGGGGCATCGTGGCGAGCTTCCGCAAGGACACGCCACTGGACTACCTGTGGTACACGGTCTACGAAGCCCTCGACCCCGGAATCGCGCCCGCCTACAAGGACTGCGGCCAGTTCTACCGCACGGGTAAGCGCCCCGGCCAATGCAACATCTGGTGGGTAACAGGCGATGTGATGAACGGGCCGATGTACACGCAAGATCAATATCTGATCTCGGGGTCTCCGGTCTTCGGCCGCAATATCAACGACAGGATCGAAAGCACCGCTCCGGGAAGCATCTGCTCCGGCGGAAGCTGTGGCTCCGCGGTGATCAAGGGACTGGCAGTCCCCGGAGCGGCCACGATAGCGCCTCCATCGGACAACTCGCAGCTGTATGTCAATGCGGGCAGTTACGGCGCAGTCGTCAGCGGAACGACCACGGTGCAGCTGTCGGGTACCCAGGCCACCGTGACCAGCTGTCCGACCGCGACCACCTGTTCCGGGCCGACCGTCATCGACTTGACCAGCAAGCCGATCATTTACGTCAGCAACACCACCGGTTGCACGCCGTATTCCTACACGCCGTTCGGGGCGACCTACCCTGCCAACGGCTCAGGCCAATATTACGGCTGCGCGGGAGACGTGTACGTATCCGGCAACTACACGACTCCGGTCACGATCGGCGCGGCCAATAACATCATCATCGCCGGGAATCTGACCACCACCACCGACTCCTTGGGCAATCTCACAGGGCCGGCGACTCTCGGGCTGGTGGCGAACCAGTTCGTTCGCGTGATGCACGGAGTGGACAGCTCGAGAGGACCGGACGAGGGTGTCTGCAACGGCGCGGCGA
>JAFAPL010001027.1 GCA_019247135.1 Chloroflexota bacterium
GACATTGGTTTTGCCCTACGCAGCATTCTGGTCGTGGGCGATTACGGTTGGCGAAATTCTGGTTGGTGTTGGCCTGATTGTCGGGTGCTTGACTGGTATCGCGGCTTTCTTTGGTGGCCTGATGAACGTCAACTACCTGTTTGCCGGGACAGTGAGCACCAATCCGCTGCTGTTCGTCCTGGCTACGTGGCTCGTGCTGGCCTGGCGCGTGGCCGGCTGGTACGGGCTGGACCGTTGGGTGCTGGGCTGGCTTGGAACGCCGTGGCAGCCAGGCAGACTCGTGCACAAACCTGCTGAGGTCAACTCACGGTCAGCCGTATCGACCAGTCCGTAATCATCCCGTTCCAGCGGGCGAAAGCTGCAGGAGTGGCATCGTCGGGTGCCGCTCCTCTTTGGGCGGTGAGTGAACCTCCTTTGACCTGAGTGCCGCTGTCATAACTGTACTGCGAGGTGCATGACCACAATGGCCGATCTTTCCACGCTGTATCTCGGATTGCACCTCCGCAATCCGCTGGTCCCGTCGGCTTCTCCGCTTGGCGCCGACCTCGACAAACTGCGTCGCATGGAAGAAGCCGGCGCCTCGGCGGTCGTGCTGCCCTCTTTGTTCGCAGAGCAGGTCAATGACCCGCAGGAGTCCGCCTGGCTCCTGTCCCACGGGACTTACTCCACGAGCGAAGCGGTTACCTACTTCGACCAGCAACCCAACTTTCGGCTGACACCAGATGCCTACCTCGAGCACGTCCGCCGCGCGAAAGCGGCGCTCGAAATACCCGTGATCGGCAGCCTCAATGGCGTGTCAATTGGTGGCTGGATCGACTACGCTAACCTGATCGAAGAGGCGGGCGCGGACGCGCTGGAGCTCAACATTTACTACGTGCCCACAAACCCGCACCTGGAGGGCGGCACCATCGAGCGTGAATATGTAGACGTGCTCACCGCGGTCGTGCGACGCGTCAGCATTCCGGTCGCGGTAAAGCTGAGTCCGTATTTCACCAATGTGGCGTCAGTGGCGCGCAAGCTGGATGAGGCGGGCGCCGCCGGGCTGGTGCTGTTCAATCGCTTTTACCAGCCGGACATCGACCTGGATTCGCTGGTGCTTTCCAGTCAGCCGTCGCTCACCAGCGCCAGCGACGCACAGGCACTCCGCTTGCCGCTGTGCTGGATTGGCGTACTGTTTGGGCGGGTTCAGGCCAGCCTCGCGGCGTCGAGCGGCGTCTTCGCTGCTCGGGATGTCGCCAAGCTGCTGCTGGTCGGTGCTGACGTAACGATGATGGCGTCGGCGCTCATGCGACATGGCGTTGAGCATCTGGGCACTGTGCTCGAGTCGCTGGAGGACTGGATGGACCAGCACGGCTACGCATCGGTGCGTGAGCTGCGGGGGTCCATGAGCCAGCGGGCAACCGTGTTTCCGTCCGCATTCGAGCGCGCACACTACGTCCGCGCGGTTGCAGCCACGGCTGGACCGGGTGGCTGACCACCAGCAGCAACGGCTGTTTGGAGCACTTGGCGCCACCGTGCTCACGATCGTTGTGTTCGCCGGTAGAGCATCAGGTTGCGCTCGGCCAACGTGCGGTTGCAGCGCCGACGTGCGTTACGTCAGAGACCGGGCCGAGGCGCTACTCCGGTTCGCTGCGAGAGCATGAATCGGTGTCCGTCGGGCGAGCGCAGCTGCATCTCCCGTCGGCCCCATGGCACGTCCATTGGCGCCCTGAGAACCTCCGCGTGCTCGGCAACAGCGCGCTCGTAGAACTCGTCGACCCCTTCAACATC
Organism: Chloroflexota bacterium; assembly: GCA_019247135.1. The sequence continues at coordinate 1,771 of JAFAPL010001027.1, forward strand.
CAGGTAGGCGATGTAGCTATGATCCCCAAGTTCGGCAGCGGGTATGACGGCCGGGCATCGGCCGAGCATGAACGTCACGGCACCGGCCCGGCAGAAGGCCCAATTGCCTGGATCGGGGTCAGTTCGCTCGCATCCAAGTACACGCGTGAACCAGGCGGCAGATCGATCCAGAGCGGGTACGGCGAGGACCGGGTTGGAGCCGAGAATGTGCATGGATACCCATTCTGCCGCTCCGCGAAGACGCTGCGTTCGCGTCTACGTACTTTCGACGAACGTGTGCGGCGTCAAAAGCGCATCGATTGATGGGCTGGTGGAAGTGCGTGTCAACGACAAGACGTCACGGGATTTCTTCTGTCAGAAGCTGTCTGATCTCGGCCAACTTGCTCCGGCCCAGTCCATGCTTCACCAGGTACTGCTCGACTCCGCCGTAGCGTTCTTCGAGATAGGCGAGCGTGTACAGCATGCGCTCAGGCGGTGTATAGCTCACATGTTCCCAAGCTGCCCACTCGTAGCCGCGCCGGAGAACCCATTCACGTGCGGTTCGCACGTTGTCAGGACCGAGACATTTCTCACTCAGTGCGTAGTCCTCCGCAATGAGGTCGGCTCTTGTTCCAACCGACGCAAGCAGCACGCCGATCGCGACACCGGTGCGGTCCTTGCCGGCAGCGCAGTGGACGAGGGCCGGCAATGTTCCGGGCGCCACAAGCGTGTCGATCAGACCAACCAGGTGCTCGCCCAGCTCGTTCAGCTCGCGGCGGTACCCGCGATGAAGATCAGGGGTAAAGCTCTCTCGAGGTGGTCCATCGTAGAACGGCATGCGCAGGTAGCTGAGTTGGTTGGAGCTGGCAAACACGCTCGGCCGCTCGGCAACTTCCTCGCTGTCGCGCAAGTCGATGATGGTTCGCAAGCCGGC
>JAFAPL010001028.1 GCA_019247135.1 Chloroflexota bacterium
CATCGGTGGCCACCGGGGGTTTTGGACTACACGCCCTCCCGGTAGTACGCCATGCGGGCACCTTCCCGGTAGTCCCCTATTTCTGCATCACGCGTCTTTCTCAGGGGGGAGGGGAGATTGCTCTGACAAATTCAAGGGACTCCGTCCCTTGGACCCTCTGAGCGGGCGGGTGTCCACCCCGCGCAAGCATGCGTGGTAAATCGTTTGACGCCAGCGAAGGGGCGGGGGTAGCGTAGCTTGGCCGCCCGCGGCACTGGCGGGCACCCGCGGAAATGCTTCGCTACGTCGCACGAAGACTCGTGGCGATGGTCATAGTCCTGATCATCGTCTCCTTCGTGGCCTTCGCCCTGATCATGGTGCTGCCGGGCGATCCCGCCCAGATGATGCTGGGCGAGCAGGTCGCCAACGACAACTCCGCCTACCTCGCCCTGCGCCAGCAGCTCGGCCTCGACCGCCCCATTCCGATCCAGTACCTCGATTGGGCGACAAACGCCCTGCGCGGCAACTTCGGCATCTCGCTCAAAGACCACCTGCCGATCGGCGACGAAATCGCGGCCCACGTGTTTCCGACCGTCGAGCTGGCGATCCTGGCCATGCTCATCGCTCTCGCGGTCGCGATCCCCGCCGGCATCGTCTCGGCTCTGAAGCCGAACTCCACCCTGGACGTGCTGGTAACGCTCGGCGGCCTCAGCGGCGTGGCGTTTCCGCACTTCTTCCTCGGCATTTTGCTGATCTACGCCTTCGCCGTCGCGCTGCACGTGCTGGCGCCGTCGGGCTACGTCGCGCCCTGGGAGGATCTGGGGCAGAACCTCAAGCTGATGCTGATGCCGGCTCTCGCACTCAGCTCAGGCATCGCCGCGGTCATCATGCGGCAGGTGCGCGCGTCGTTGCTGGAGGTTCTACAACAGGAATACGTGATCGTCGCCCGCGCGAAAGGCCTCGGCGAACAGGCGGTCGTCAGCGCCCACGCACTGAAGAACGCATTGATTCCGGTCGTGGTGGTCATCGGTCTGCAGGCGGGCACGCTCATCGGCGGCGCCGTCGTCATCGAGACGGTCTTTGCCATCCCTGGCATGGGCCGCCTGATCGTCGACTCGATGTACTTCCGTGACTATCCGATGGTGCAGGCGCTGCTGCTCTTGCTCGCGGTCGTGGTCCTGGTCACGAACCTCCTGACCGACCTGAGCTACGCGTATCTCGACCCGCGCATTCGGCTCGGTGAACGCACGTGAGCGTCCAGGCCGCCGCACCGCTGGAACTGGCGCCGCAACGATCGTTACCGCGCGTTGGCCGCTTCGGGCTGCTCAACAATCTGCTGCGTACGCGGCTGGCGTGGCTCGGGCTCGTGGTCGTGCTGGCGATGCTGTTCCTGGCGGCGACCGCGGACATCCTCACGCCGTATGACCCGAATTTCCAGGACTACACCCGCGTGCTCCAGCCGCCCAGTTTCGACAACCCGTTCGGCACCGACGAGATCGGACGCGACGTGTACTCGCGTGTCGTGTATGGCACACGTGTATCGCTCGAGGTCGGCGTGGTCGCGGTTGCCATCGGTCTTGTCGTCGGCGTGATCATCGGTCTGGTGGCTGGCTACAACGGCGGTTGGATCGACGACGTGCTCATGCGTGCGATGGATGGGCTGCGCGCGTTCCCCGCGCTCGTGCTGGCGCTGGCCATCAGCGCCGTCCTCGGCCAGGGCCTGATCAACGTGATGATCGCCGTGGGTGTCGTCTACGTGCCGACGTTTGCGCGCCTGACGCACGCTCAGACGTTGTCGATTCGTGAACGCGACTTCATCGTCGCGGCACGTGTGGTCGGCGTCGGACCCTGGCGCATCATGCTGCGGCACATCTGGCCGAACACCATCGGGCCAATCATCGTGCAAGCCTCGCTGGCCGCGGCGTTCGCCATTCTGGCGGAAGCTTCTCTCAGTTTCCTCGGACTGGGCGTGCGCCCGCCCACACCCAGCTGGGGCTCGATTCTGCAGAGCGGATATCGCTACCTGAGTACCGCGCCGTGGTTGTCGCTGTACCCGGGCGCGGCGATTTTCCTGGCGGTCCTGGGATTCAACGTTCTGGGCGATGGCTTGCGCCAGGCGCTCGATCCACGTCTACGCCGACGTGGTTTCGCGTAGGGAGGTCTGAGAACATGTCTCGCGGAGTTCTGAGTCGCCGTCGCTTCATCGCCGCCACCGCCGGCTCGTTTGCCGCGCTCGGACTCGCCGCGTGCGCCCGACGGGCGCCGGACGCTTCGGCGCCGCCGCCGGTCAGCGTCGCCCCGACGCCCGCCCCTACATCCGCCTCAGTCTCGGCGGCGGCAGCGACTCCGGCGCCCACGCCGGCAGGCACACCGAAGCGCGGCGGCATGCTCATGACGGCCACCCAGACCGACTGGACCACCTTCGACAGCATCTACAACTCCGCCAACGGGGTCGCCTCATACCACGTCTACGACCCGCTGTTCTCCCTGCAGCTCGATGACAAGGGGACGTGGCACGCCGCGCCCGGTCTGATCGAGAAGTGGGAGTTCACGGACACGAGCGCCACCTGGAATCTGCGCAAGGGCGTCACCTTCCATGACGGAAGCCCGTGGGACGCCGAGTCGCTCAAGTGGAACGTCGAGCGCATGATCAGCGACCCGAAGTCACTTGCCGCAAGCGTGCTCGGGAACCTCGACTCCAGCAACCCGATCACGGTCGTCGACCCGGCAACCGTCAAGGTCAACCTCACGTCGCCGGCGCCGTCTCTGGCGGAGTCGCTGGCCTGTCCCGATACGGCACTGTGGACGTACCCGATCTCGCGCACCGCGTTCGAAAAGGTGGGTCCAGACCAGTTCGGGCGCAATCCAGTGGGTACCGGGCCGTTCAAGTTCAGCGAGTGGAAGCCTAGCGACCGCGTCGTGCTGACGCGCAATGAGAACTACTGGATGACCGGCGCGGACGGGAAATCACTGCCGTACATGGACGGCGTGACGTTCCGCCTGATCATCGACGACTCTGTTCGCGCGGTCGAGCTGAAGTCGCACAACATCGACGTGACGGACCAGATCGCGCCGAAGGACATGGCCAGCGTGCAGGCCGACCCACAGCTCACGCTCATCCAGAGCCGCAACTATGGCAACTCGCGGCGATTGATCTACCACGCTCGCGGCGGCCCGTTTGCGGACAACCTGAAGCTCCGCCAGGCGGTGCTGTACGCCATGGATCGGGACACGCTTGCGACCACTCTCGGCCAGGGTCAGGGTGACCCGTCGAAGTATTTTCTCCTGCCCGGCGCCTTCGGGTACGACGACAGCCTGCCGTACTACTCGTACGACCTCGACAAGGCCAGGAGCCTGATGAACGATGCGGGCTATCCGAATGGGCTCGACGTGTCGTTCATCATCATCGCCCGCGAGGTAGACAAGACGCAGGCGGAGGTGCTCAAGCAGATGTGGGAGAAGATCGGCGTGCGCGCCAACATCGAAGCGCAGGAGCGCGCCGCGTTGAATCAGCGGATTCTGAGTGGCGGCGCCGATTACCAGGTCACCTCGGGGCAATACGGCAACTACGCGGGTGATGCCGACATCCAGCTCCGCCGCTACATGCATTCGAAGGGTGGCTTCAACAAAGCGCACATGAGCAGCCCGGAACTCGACGGGCTGCTCGACAAGGCAAGCGCCACCTACGACCCGCCCACGCGGCTGGATCTCTACCGACAGGCACAAACGTTGGACTTCAACCAGCTTGCGTACTACGGCCACTTATGGACGCAGTGGTGGAACTGGGCGATGAACAAACGCGTCGGCGGCTGGCCGCAAACGATCGGCGGGACGTGGGACCTGCGTGGAGTCTGGCTGAATAGCTGACGCGGTACTCAGTACTCAGCAATCGGTAGCCGGCGAAAATCCGCAGTTTCGCGGATACCGCGAGTCCGACTCGCGGCGTACGCTACTCGCGCGCTTGGCGCCCGGGGGGACGTCAGGCTACCGCCGACACGCTGCCCGGCCAGCACAAGACCGGGCAGCGTCTCAGGCTTGTGCTTTCACGGCCATGTGATTCCGAGTGGGTGTAATCCCTCGAGATTTGCCGCGCCGTGAGTAGCCGGGCCAGCCCGCTGCTTCAGGGCGCGCGAACTAACGCGTACGATCGGCAGCGTGGATTTCGCGCTCAGCGAGCTGCAGCAGTCCGTCTGGCGCGAGACGCTCGCGTTGGCGCAAAGCTTCGGCCTGGACTACTGGCGCGAGCACGACCGCACCGAGACGTACCCGTGGGAGTTCGTCAAGGCGTTCGCCGACGCCGGCTGGCTGGGCGTCGTCATTCCCGAGGAGTACGGCGGCGCGGGCCTGGGCGTCACCGAAGCCGGCCTGGTCTTGCAGGCCGTCGGTCGCAGCGGCGCGGGCACCAGCGGCGCCTCTGCGATCCACTTCTACATCTTTCCTTTAACTCCGGTCATCCGCCACGGCTCCGAGTACCTGAAACGCACCTACTTGCCAATGGCCGCACGCGGCGAGCTGCTCTGTGCGTTCGGCGTCACCGAGCCGACGGCCGGCACCGACACGTCACGCATCACCACCCGCGCCGAGCGTCAGAACGGTCGCTGGATCGTCGACGGTCAGAAGGTCTGGACCACGAATGCCCAGAACGCTGACCGCATCCTGCTGCTCGCTCGCACGGCGCCGCGTCGCGACGAGGCGCCGCTCGCAGGGCTCACCCTGTTCTTCACGGCGCTCGACCGGTCGCGCTGCACCGTGCGCAAGATCGACAAGTTAGGCCGTGCCTCGGTCGACTCGAACGAGGTGTTTTTCGATACCTATGAAGTCGCTGATGAAGACGTGGTAGGCGAGGTCGGCCGCGGTTTTTACCATTTGCTGGACGGCCTGAACCCGGAGCGCGTCGTGAATGCGCTCGAGGCGATCGGCATGGGTCAGTGGGCCATCGAATACGCCTCCGCCTATGCACGCGCGCGGAATGTGTTCGAGAGACCGATCGGTCAGAACCAGGCGGTCGCTCACCCGCTGGCGCACGCATGGGCCGAGCTGCAGGCGGCCGAGCTGCTCGCCTACAAGGCGGCCTTTCTGTATGACCGACAGCTGCCGTGCGGCGCCGAAGCAAACGCGGCGAAGCTGCTGGGCGGCGACGCTGGATTTCGCGCCTGCGACGCCGCGCTACAGACGCTGGGCGGCTTCGGCTACTCGCGCGAGTTTCATGTCGAGCGCGTGTGGCGCGAGGTGCGCCTGTTTCGGATCGCGCCGATCACGCAGGAGATGGTCCTCAACTACCTGGCCGAGCGAGTGCTCGGCTTGCCCAGGTCCTACTGAGCGGCACGCCACTCAGCCTGGTGGGGTACAAAACCGCGCATGGCGCGCATGAGTGGCAAACGAGCGCTGATGGAGCAGTTGATCGCCGACGACGTTCGCTACATCTTCGGCAATCCTGGCACGACCGAGCAGGGCTTCATGGACATCGTCCAGGACTACC
>JAFAPL010000056.1 GCA_019247135.1 Chloroflexota bacterium
TCAAGGAGAGCGCGTACGGCCGCGGCGCGGTCACTCGGCTGTTCGATAAAACGACCGATGGTTTGGCCCGTAAGCGTGAAGAAGATCACGAATCTAGTCATGGTTCCCTACTCCCCGCGGACTACCTCCGCCACGCTCAGTGAACACCATCCGCAGCGGCCGCGTCGATGCGCCTTCGCGGCCAGTGCCATCGGCGCAATGTCGTCTGACTACCAGCGCCGCTGCGTCGTTGACTTCTTGGCCTCTAGCCTGGGGACTGTTGGCTGGCTTCGAGCGCACGCACGAGTTGCATGGCCGCGGCGCAGACCTGCGGCCGCTGTGCGGGCAGGGCTAGCGAGCGAAGATAGTCGGGATCGGTCTGAGCGAGCTGGAACAGTGTTGCGCCGCGGTACTCACCAGACCGGCCGGACGGGACTGGTCGCCCGGCTCCTTCAGATGTTCGCGGTTCTCACGCCTGAAGCGTACCGTGGCCAGGCGAGGACCTACGCGGCGGCTGGTGGTGCACGGTGATCGAATGGTCCGGCAAATGACGATGGACACTCCGATTGATCGTCCGTTGGAACTTCGCGCCAGCAACTCAGACGACAACGAATTTCAGGAACGCGAAACCCGCCAGACCGATGGTGAACCAGATCGGGGTCAGAGTCGGGCCTGCACCCTCGAGAAAGTCGTGCGCATCAGGGATCATCACCTGAACCACGGCGGTGAGCAGGAAGCCGGCAGCGCCGGCGATCAGCGTCAGGTTCACCGTCGCGGGCTGGTCCTTCAGCACGAGGTAACCGAGCACCGCACCGAAGATGATGACCGCGAACAATAGCCCAAGTATCCCGCGGCGGCGCGCCCCTGGTACGCCCTGGCCCTTGGCCGCGGCGATCACCACGAACGCGAGGGGCACCTGGCCGACAGCCATCCCGACCGCTAGGCGCAGCCCGGTCGTCAGACTGATCGCCGTCGCGATCCCGATGACAATCGCGTCGATGAGGAAGTCACCGGCGATTCCGACAAACAAGCCCGCCGAACCCGCCTGGACAGCGTCCTTTCTGCGTCGGGCGGCGTGCCGGGTCGACGCGTAGTCGAGCAGGAGGAAGGCGGCGCTGCCCAGGACGAATGCCAGAAGTAAGGTGCCGCTCGGGATGGTGGCCGCAGCCTGAGGCAGCAAGTCCAACGCGACGATAGCGGCCAATATGCCGGCTGCGAGTTGCAGCGCGGCGCCCACCACGCGACTGGGGAGCGTCAAGATTTCCGCCGCCCCCGCGCCGAGCGCCGTGATAAGGGCCGCCAGCAGGGCAATTGCCCACCACTTGTAGCAGTTGGGTCATGTCGAATGTCGCTCAGCATCCATGTGGCGTAGCGCGTCCAGTGAACACCCGCCACACCCACTGGGCAACACGTTCTCGCGAGCACCAGGACACCCCCCAGTCCAGGGCTCGGCGATGAAACGGGCGCGGGTCCAGGCGATCAGATCAGGAATGAGCGGCGAATCCGCGGCGACCAGGTCAACGTGGCCCCTCCTGGCATAGGTTCGATATTCCAGCGGTTGGCCAGCGCCGCACCGAGATTGGGCATACTGCGACTGGACCTCGGGCAGCACCAGCGGATCGTTCAGCCCCTGCGCGATCAGCACCGGGGCGGGAATATCGCCCTCGAGTTTGTTTTCCGTGAGACGTTGGCCCAGGGCGCCCGTCCATGGATCGCTGGCGAAGATGTCCGGGTCGCGGGTAAGCGAGAGAGCTGCCAGCACGGACACGAATACCTCCGGTTCGCCAAGGCAGCGGTCCGCCATCTGGCGCACCAGGATTTGCGCCACGGGTCGAATAGGTGTGCTTAGAGTTACGTCGGAGTACGCCTACTGTACGCGCTCACGATGTATGAGGCGAAAACGCTTCCCCCGGTGACGCTCGTGAAGTTTTTGGCGAGAGTCGGCAGATCGCTCGCTGGCGCTATTGCGGCCACTCCAACGACATTGAGGTCCGGCGCGTAGTTTGGGGCTTCACTACCGGTCCAGAGCGCGGCATGGCCGCCCTGGGAATGACCCCACACACCACAACGTCGCTATCCAACGCGAGCCCCGGAATGGATCTGCCGGCACGCACCGCGTCGAGTACTGAATACGCTTCGCCGGGGCCGATCAGATACGGGTGTGGCCCAGCGGTACCCAGCCCGGTGTAGTCGGTCGCCACAAGCACCCAGCCCTGTTCGATGACCTGGTCGAGCACGAACAACGAACAACGGACTGAGGTCACTGGCATCCTGCATGAAGAGCGCTTCGTCGACCAGGCGCCCGCCACCATCTACGCCACGTTGCTAGATGAAGGTCGCTACGTTCTGCTCAGTGCCGACGATGTACCGCGTGCTGCGCACTGCCGACGAGGTGCATGAGCGACGACGTCAGGCCAGACATCCTGCGACGGTCAAGCCGGA
>JAFAPL010000190.1 GCA_019247135.1 Chloroflexota bacterium
ACACCGTACGCGCTGGCCCTGTTCTACGACGACATCTCGTCGGCGGGTTGGATGGGCGTCGTCGAGTTGTTGCCGAGATTGGCGATCATCCAGGCGACCTACATCGGATTCTTCGTGCTGCCGATCGCGATCGCGGCACTGCCTGGCGTGTCGGCGGTGCGGCCGCGGGGCTGGCGTGTCTCGGGCGTGTTGGCGTGGGCCTGCCTCGTCATCGGCGGCGCAATTTCATACTGGCTCGACGGCCAGAAAGCGATGCCGTACGTCGGCCAATTCGTCACCGCCACGGGCATCGGCCCCGAGGACCTCATCGCAGCCCGGCCCGTGCTCATGCAACCACCGGAACGCGTCGCGCTGACCGTCTTGTGTGTCGTTGCGTCCGTGCTCTTCGCAGCGGCAGTGCTGCGCCAGCGGCGGCTTGGCACGGCGCTCCTCGTGGTTCTGGCCGTCGCTGTTGGCCAGGTCGTCGGGACGATCCCATCGTCCGTCCATTTCATCGCGTGGAGCGGGACGCTGGACCGCTACCTGCTGCCCTTGCTGCCCATGTGCATCCTTCTCTTGCTGGCGGCGTTGCCCGGAATCAGAGCGAGCCTGGCGCTCGCATGGGTGGCGGTGATCGTCATGGGCGCCTGGTCGGTCGCGGGCACGCGCGACCACCTCGCGTTTGTCGACGGCATCTGGTCGCTGGCGACGCAGGCCAACGGCATGGGCATCGACGATTTGCATCTCGATGCGGGCGCGGGTTGGGACGGCTTCCACGACTATGCAGGGCCGCCGGATCCGGCCGTGCGCCCGCGGACGCCGAATCCGCAGTGGTGGGCGGAGCTGTTCGCGCCGCGCACCGATTCCAGCTACGTGATCGCGGGGGAGGGGCTGCGCGGCTACGCCGTGGTCGCGCAGGGGGGCTACTACTCGTGGCTCAGGCAGGAGTGGATGCCGCTGTACCTGCTACGCCGCCCCGGCGTGGCGGGCCCACCCTGAGTTTGGACCGAGCACGTGGCGGGATGTTGACCTGCGCGCCTTGATAGAAAACCCCCTCTCCCTGGCACTGGCAGGGAGAGGGGGCGGGGGGTGAGGGTTGACCCCCGATTAGTACGGTTCTTCCCGATTTCGAACCCGCGCCAGGAACTCATCCATGGAGCACGGGCGCGACCACGCGGCCGAGGAGGCTCGTGACGCTTGGGCGCGTGGGCAACGCCGCGTTGTGCTCGCCCACCCACGCCGCGGCCGCCTGACCGCCAAAGCTCCCTTCGAACGCGGTCATCGCCTGCGGCCCCTCATCCGCCAGGGAACGACAGTCATCCGCCACCACGAACTCGCCCGACTCGGGCCAGCGCGCTGCCAATGCCGAGGTTCGATGCAGAACCGCCACGTCGGAGTTGTCCACGAGCACGCTGTAGTTCCCCGAGCGCTCGGCCGACGACAGCATGGCCGACCAGTTGACCGGCCCGCGCGCGGCCCTGGACACGTACAGGTCGGTGTACGTCACGCCCCGCTCGCTCGCCCAGGCTTCGAGGTCGGCGATGCCGTTTTGCCAGCCCGCCACATCACGGATGTTCTGAAAGAGGCAGATCTTACGCGCGTAGAGTCGGGCGCCGAGCCACTCGCTGCCCTGCGGCGTCAGCACGCTCGGACGGTTCGCCAGAACCGGAAACCACTCGCCTGCCATGTCCTGTTCCCAGGACGCCGTCGAGGACAGCACCAGAAATTGTGCGTCAGGTGAGGAGTTGCTGGAGATCCAGGACATGGCCTGGCGCTCGCCAGGCGCGAGCCCGTCGAGGCTGTGCGGATCTGGCGGCAGCGTCGGTGACACGACGTACACGCCGGCGACGGTGGCAGCCAGGCCGGCCGCGGCGAGGCCTCGATGGCGCTCGAAATTCCAGTGCGCCCTGTCGAAGAGACGGTTGCGGCGGGTGGCAATCAACAGTTGCGGCAGCACGAGCTCGGTGAAACCGACGCTGGCGAGCAAGGCCAGCGGCACGACGGCTTCAGACGGCGCGCTGCGAGGCGTGAGTACGAAGATGGCCACCAGCCATACGGGCGCGAAAAACTCACCTCGCACAAGGCTGAGCGCGCCGCCGAGCAAGGCGAGAATGCCAACCAGGCTCAACGGCACGCTCGCCGGCGCGACGAAGGCGCCGATGGCGGTCGCAATGCCGTCCGGACTCGACCAACCCCCAGTCAGGCTGGCGGCAACGAATGGACCCACACCGTGCTGCTGGACAACCGTCAGCCACCACGCCGCCGGCACCAGCACCGCGCCGAGGCAGACCATGAGGCCAGCCACGAGGATGCGTCGTCCGCGTCCGTAACACGCCAGCGCGAGCATCGCGCTGTAGACCGCGAACAGGCCTTCTTCGAGATGCGCCGCCAACGCCAGACCGGCGAGCAGGGCGCACAGCGCCGTGCGCCAGGCGCTCGGCGCGCGCGCCACGTGGACAGCCTCCACGACGCACGCGATCGCCAGCACATACCCGAGCGAGCGGGTCAGGCCGCCGCCCATGATCATCCATTCGTAGCTCCGCGGCAGCAGCACGAACACGATGCCCGCGACCAGGACGGCCAACTGCGTCCGCAAGACGGCTCGAGCAAGGGCGACGACAGCGAGGGCCGTGGCCAGGTTCTCGATCAGAGGCAGCCAGCGCGCAATGGCGAACATGTCCAGGCCGGTGAGACCGTGCACCGTGGCATCGAGATAGAACGCAAGTGGCGGATACGCGAACGGGATCGATCCGCCGTTGTACGCCGTCGTCGCCGGCAGGGCGAAGTGGTTGGCGAACAGGTCGTTGGACATGGCCGTGAACAGGCCGCCGTCGTTCACGGCAAAGTCGGATCGCAGCAGAAATGGGAGCCGTGCGGCAAGCGCGATCAGCAAGACGACCGGAGCGATCACGCCGATGCGCTCGAGCGCTAGCTGCAAGCTGGCGACACGGGCTGTCGGTACGGCGAATGCCTCGCCGACCAGCTGGGCTGTCGATACCGGCCGGGTGCGTTCAGCCTGCATCGGCGCCGCGCACTGCAGATTTCGTGCTAACCGTGAGCGCGATACGCTCAGCAGCAGAGACACACATGCAGACCGACCAAGCGGCGCCGATGCAACACACGCACCATGTAGGTTCCTGGTTCCACGTCTTGTGGGTAGGCATCATCCTCTTCATTCTCGGAGTCGTAATTTTCGGGATCACCGGCAATCCGAATCTGTTTCCGACGGTCGCATTGCTAGGGAATTTCCTGGTGCCGGTGGCGTATGTAACGTTCTTTTACCAGCGCAGACACCTCAGCCGCGTCGATTTGCCGACAACTGCGCGCGCGTTCCTGTACGGCGGTGTACTCGGAACGTTTGCGGCGGCGCTGCTGGAGCCGATCTTTGTTGGGAGTCTCACGCCGGTGTCGGCGTTCGTGGTTGGACTCATAGAGGAGTTTGCCAAAATTCTCGGCGTCCTGGTGGTTGCACGTCATCGAGAGCACGACGCGGAGATCGACGGACTGATCCTTGGCGCCGCGGCGGGCATGGGTTTCGCCGCCCTCGAGAGCACAGGCTACGCGTTCACAGCCTTCCTCGAAAGCCGCGGCAGCCTGGATGCTTTCGTTGTGACCACATTGCTGCGCGGCGTGCTCTCGCCAGTCGGACACGGCACATGGACGGCGATTCTCGCCAGCGTCCTGTTCCGTGAGAGTGGCAGGCACTTTCGGATCAACGCCGCTGTGGTACGTACGTACCTTCTGGTCGCAGTGTTACACGGCCTGTGGGATGGCCTGCCCATGGTGATCGCGGCATTCGTGACCTCGGGTGTGGACGTGTTTCTCGGCCAGGCCGTTGTCGGCGTGGCAGGGCTGTTGATTCTGTGGCGACAGTGGCGCGAAGCAGTCCGTCGGGAGACCGGTAATCTCGAATCGGCACGCCTGCTGGGCCGCGCACCGGCGCCCGCGGTCGTCGGCCGGTGAGTGACGCGCGAGAGACATACGTTCTGCAAATGCGGTCGGCAGCATGATATTCGATATCGTTCAGAGCGAAAAGGAGCAGCGATGGCTACAAAGGTCGATCCTTGTATACGCTGGCACAGCCCTGGAGACATGCCGAACGGACTCCAGGCAACGGCCGAGGGCTTGTGGGTCATCGATCAGATCGACCCGAATGCGATTTATCTGCTCGCTTACGAGGACGGCCGCGAGCTCCAGAAAATCCCAACACGGGCCCTCCACTCGAGCGGGATCACCATCGATCCGAGTGGCAACATCTGGGTCGCGTCGACCTTCACGTACGAGCTGATCTGCTTCGAGCGCGGCACCGGTCGCGAGCTGTGCGCCTATCCAACTCCGCCCTACGACCGCAGCGGTGGAGCACACGGCACCGAGTGGCGCGACGGGAAACTGTGGTTCAACGTCCCCAAGACCGGCAAGATTTTCGCCATGGAGCCGGCGACGGGTCAGATCGTCCACTCCATTCCGTGTCACGGAGATCGTGCCCACGGGATTGCCTGGGATCCGTACGACGCGAGCCTGTGGAACGTGGATACGAATCGACGCGTGATCTACAAATTGAATCCATACACCGGCGACATCCTGGAAGCTGTCGGGTGTAGTGGACCGGAGCCGCACGGCATGACGATCTGGGAAGGCAATTTCTGGCTCGCGGACGCCGAGTCTCGGGCGATATTCACCTTTCCGGTTCCGAAGCCATAGGCCTGCGCGGCCTAGGCCTGCGTAGGAAAAACAGCGTCACGACGAGGCCGATGATGCAGATCGTCGCGTTCAACTGGAGTGCGAGACGAATGTCGAACGTGTTGGCGACGAACCCTGTGACGGCGCTGCCCAACGGAGTCGAACCCACCATCAGGAACATGTAGAGCGCCAACACCCGTCCGCGCAGCTCTTCTTGTGCCTCGATCTGGAGCAGGGTGTTGTTCGTCGCGTTGAACGAGACGCTCAGAATACCGGTGCCGACGAGCATGGCGAGCGCGATGGGCATGTTCGGCGCGTGTGCGAGGATGAGCATCGCGGTGGCAAAAATCGCCGCTGAGATCAGCAGGAGCCGCATCGACGCTTTGAGACGCGTGGCCAGCGCGAATGCGCCGATGGTCGAGCCAACGCCCATGGCCATGTTGAGCGCGCCAAAGCCTTCAGCTCCCGAATTCAGCGCGAAGCGTGCCAGCAGTGGCAGCACCATCGCCCAGTTGTAGGCGAACGTACCGTAGAAGGCGGCCAGCAGCATATTCGCCGACAGCGTGCGGGTGCTGAAGGAGTAGCGCAGGCCTTCCGCAAGCTGTCTGAAGATCGCAACGCGCTCCGCCACGCGTTTGGGGAAGAACTGGTCCTCGCGCAGCATGAGCAATCCGACGGTGGCGACCACGTACGCGACAGCAACGATGGCGAAGCAGACTCCGCTGCCCCAGACCGCGATCATGACACCGCCCACGCCCGGGCCGATGATGCGTGCAGCGCTGTTGAGCGCGCTGTTCAACGCTACGCCGTTGCCCACCAGCCGCGGCTCTACCAGCTCGCTCACGACCGCCGACCGGGTCGGGAAATCGACGGCCGCGGCCAGGCCGAGAAACGCGGCCAGGGCGATCACGTGCCAGTACTGGATCACGTTGCTGAAGATCAACAACGCCATCACCGCTGATTGGATGCAGAAGATCACCTGCACGGACACCATCAGGCGGCGAGCCTGGGTGCGGTCGATCAGAACGCCGGCGAACAGGGTGAGAATGGTGACCGGCAGTGCCTGAGCGAAGGTGACCACGCCGAGGGCGGCGGGTGAGCCGGTGAGGTCGAGGACGAGCCAGGCCTGAGTCGTACGCAGGAGCCAGCCGGCGCACTGGGAGATGGCGGCACTCACGAAATACGTGCGGAAGTTCGGGACCGCGAGTGCGTTCGCGTAGCGCTGCCTGGTCGAGGCTGGGAGCGTGCTGGTAGTCAATGCGCTGGCGCAGCGTGCCTCAAATGCGCATTAGCCCCAGGTAATCATGCGGGCTGGCCAACTTGATCGCTCTGACTAGTCGCAGCGGCAGCCCGCACCAAGACATTCGGGCAAGCAATGAGCCGCTCCCGATTCTTTGCAACTCGGGTCTGACTTCGCCGGCTGGCGGTGTGGCTTGACAACTTGTTCAACTTCCCAAGTTGATTTCTCTGGCTACTCGCAGCGGCAGCCCGCACCAAGAGAGTCGGGGCGATCGTGAGCCGCACGCGATTCGTTGCAACTCGGGCATCACTTCGTGGGCTGGCGCTGTGGCTTGCCAAATTCTTCAACGTCCCAAGTTGATTTCTCTGGCTACTCGCAGCGGCAGCCCCCAAGAAGAGACTCGGGCAAGCAATGAGCCGCTCGCGATTCCTTGCAACTCGGGCATCACTTCGTGGGCTCCGACCGTTGCTTCCAGATTGTTCAACTTGCAAGATCAGCGCAGTTTTCCGCGGCCCAGGATCGGCCAGATTGCCTCCACGCGGTCGTTACACGTCGCGTAGATCTCATCGTGAAGCACGGTCGTCGTATCGCTGTAGCCCACGATCCACTCGACGCGATCGCCCACCCGCAGGTCCGACGGTTCGCCCAGCTCAATGCGCGCGTGCTCCGCTGATAGCGAGACGGACGTCACTGCT
>JAFAPL010000236.1 GCA_019247135.1 Chloroflexota bacterium
CCGCCGCGCCGACATCGACGGCGGTCCCCGCCACCTCTACACCAGTCCCTGCGACGTCGACGCCTGTGGCCGCGACTGCAACGCCGGTGGCGGTGGCGACGGCTCGGGAAGCACTGAGCGCGACTGCACAACCAGCCCTCACTCCGACGCCGCGTCCGACCGTCGATCCAGCACTGGCGGATGAGGTGAGCGCGGCGTATGAACACTACTGGGACGTTCGCGCCCAAGCCTTGTTTGATCTTGATGAGTCGCACCTTGGCGATGTGATGGCGGGCGATCACTTGGCCACGATTACGGAATTGGTCGCGCAGCTCAGAAGCGAGGGCCGGGCTATCCAGACGAACGTTCAGCACCATTACGGTGTAGTCGAAGCAACACAGCTAAAAGCGAAGGTCGCAGATCAATACACTTCCGAAAGCATATTTCTGGATCTTCAAACAGGCGAGCCCGTAAGCCAACCAACTGATGAAATGGTTAGCGAGGTGTATGAACTGGAGAACATCGATGGTACTTGGAGAGTTACTAACCTTGCGCGCTCATAGAAGTCTAATAGTACTTACCGGTGTTGCGGTCGGTCTTGCGTTGTCGGTCGACGTATCAGTAGCGCAAACTTGCAATGCCAGCAGCTCCCGAGAATGTACCCCAGAGCTTGTAGTCAAGCAACAGATAAATGATTACAACGTAACCGACCAAGTCTACGATTTGAACCAACGTGGTTATCTCAACCACTTAGTTGCGACTAAACAGGATTCCGGTGGGAAGGCGTATACGCCGCCGGATGTGGGGCCGCATGCTCCTGGTGGTGGGCCCAATCCGAACGATCTAATTCGGATGTTTTGCCGTCGCGATGATTACGCGTTCTTGCCGCCGGGGGCGGTGGGTGGCATCCCTTGCGACTCGCCGACGGTGCACACCCGCGACCCGCGGGCGATCGCCATCGAGATGTGGAACGAGCTACCCCTGCCTCAGATCAAGCTCGGCATGAACCCACAGAAAGGTATGGTCGCGGTGCCGACCTGGTTCTGGATCGACGGGTACGACGGCTCGACGTTCGGCACCGACGAAACGCTGGCCGTACCCGAGGAGAGATGCCACAGGGTGGTGGACCGCGCGCCGGGTGGCAACGCCGCGCTCGACGCTGAGGGCCATGTGAGCACCCACACCGAATGCGAGACGTTCTGGGACAGCCTGTCGGTCGAGATCGGCGTCTGGCCGCAGGCCTACGACTGGGACTTCGGCGATGGCGGTCAGCACGTCAACTGCCCGGGGATCGCCGACTGCCTTCTCGGTGTCGGGCGACCGTACACCGACCCGTACACCGGCTCGCCCATCGCACACGCATACACGTGGAGCTCGCTCGGCAAAGGCGGCGCATCCGACGCCTACACCATCACGGCGGATATCACCTTCGCGGCGCACTTCCGTTTCAGCCTGAACGGCGCCTCAGGCGGAGGCTGGGAGACGCTGAATCCGCGCCAGGTCTCGACGTCCGCAACTCAGAAAGTCCAGGAGGCACAGGCCGTATTGAGCAGACCCTGAACAACGAACACAACCGAAGAGTGGAATGCTCAGGGCTGCTCGGCTGGTTCGAGGGCCAGCAGCGGCCCGAGGTGGCTGGCGTCGCCATGACGCAGGAGATCGCCCGTCTCGGCATCGGGGTCCCAGACGATCTCGGTCAGGCTGGCGTTGGGTACGACCCACTTGCGCCAGCCCGCCGCGGACTCGTGGTTCAGGATGGTCAGCAGCGTGGCGATCACCCCGCCATGTGTGACCACCCCGATGGGCCGGCCCGGGTGGCGGCGCGCCAGCGCGTTGGTGACACGCAGCACACGGCGGGTGAAGCCGCTGCGTGACTCACCGCTGGGCCAGACGAAGTCCTCGAGCTCGGAGTTTTCGTCCGCTTCCAGGAGGTGGGCGTAGAGCTCGCGGAGCTCCTCGAAGGGCCGACCGTCGAGCTCGCCGAAGTACATCTCCCGCAGGTCATCCAGCAGGATCGGCTGGTGACCCGTCAGGGCACCGATGGCCTCGGCGGTCCGACGCGCGCGGAGCAATGGACTCGCATACAGCGCGTCCACGTGGCTGTGCTCGCGGTTGAAATGGTCGGCCAACAGCTCCACCTGGCTCTCGCCGACGGCGCTGAGGTCGGTGTCGGTCCAGCCCGACAGCCGAAGGTTGGCGTTGTCGTGGGTTTCGGCGTGGCGCACCAGCAGCAGGGTGGTTGACGTCGGCGAAATCACCGGGCCGCCAGGTCCTCGAAGGCGGTGAGCGCCGCGCCGAGGAGGCCCGCATCGTCACCGAGTCGCGAGGCGACGATCGAGGGTCGGCCATCGGCGGACGGCAGCGCCTCGCGGTACGCGGTCTCGGACAGCCAGTCCACATAGCGCTGGCCGGCGGCCTCGGCGATGCCGCCGCCGATGACCACGACCGCAGGATCGAGCAGGTTGATCACGCCGCCGATGGCGACGCCGGCGTAGCGCGCGCTCAAGCGAGCCGCCCGCAACGCTACGGCGTCGCCCTGGGCGATGGCCTGGGCCAGGTCGCGACTGGTCAGCGCGTGCAGGTTGCCGCGCAGGATCGTGCTCAAGAGCGTATGTCGGCCACGCGCCACGTCCTGCATGACGTACCGCGTGACGGCGCCGCGGGCCGCCATGCTCTCGAGGCAGCCGAAGCGGCCACACCCGCATCGAGGCCCGGCCGCGCGCACGACCACGTGGCCGATCTCGCCCGCACCACCGCGCCAGCCGTGGTAGAGCTGCCCGTCGATGACCATGCCGCCGCCAACGCCCGAGCCGACGAAGACGGCGAGCATGGAGGGTGAGCCGCGGCCTGCTCCCAGCCGGTGCTCGGCCAAGGCCGCCGCGCGGACGTCGTTCTCCAGAAAGACCGGCGTGCCTGGCAGGCGGCGCTCCAGCTCGGCGCGCGCCGGCAGGTTGGACCAGCCTAGGTTCGGTGTGAGTGCGACGACGGAGCGCGATCGGTCGAGCGGCCCGGGCACGCAGACGCCGACGGCCGCGATGGAGGCGAAGGGCAAGCCGGCCTCCTCGGCGGCGCTGCACGCGCCTTCGGCGAGCCGGTCGAGCAGCTCGGCCGGGCGGCCGACCAGGTCGCGACTCGGCAGCCATACGCGCGAGCGCACCGTGCCGTCCGGTTCGACGACGCCCGCCAGGGCTTTGGTCCCGCCCAGGTCGATGCCGATCACGGGCGCCACGGCTCGTGGTGACTCGGCCGGCCCGGGTGTTGTCGGCCCGGGTGTGGTGCTCGGTGGCGTGTTGGAGCTTGCCGAACGCGCCGAACCGCTCATCGCTGCACCCTCGACGGGGCGAGCACCCGCGGCAGACCGTGCTCGGGCTCGGCGTCGACCAGGTGAGGGTACAGACCGCTCTGATCGAGTACGAGCTGCCGCAGGTCCGACGCGGGCACGTGGCCTTCGACGTCGGCGACAA
>JAFAPL010000497.1 GCA_019247135.1 Chloroflexota bacterium
CGACGTCGACGTGCTGACCGAACTCGTGGCCAAGTCGCTGGTGGTGGCGGAGCCGCGGAACGGGTCCGTGCGATATCGCCTGCTCGAGACCCTCAGGGAATATGCCGCCGAACGGCTCGAACGGTCTGGAGAGGCGTCCGTGGTACGTGGCCGGCACGTGCGCTATTTCCGCGCGCTCGCCGAAAACGGCCACGTCACCCGGCGTGGAGTCCGCTACGCCAGGAACATGGACCTGGTCAGCCTGGAACACGACAACCTGCGTGCGGCGCTGTCGTGGGTCCTTGCCTCTGGTGAGCTCGATGAAGGCCTCGCGATTTGTCAGGCGCTGAGCGGATTCTGGTTGTCCCGGGGCCACCTGGAGGAAGGTGCCGACTGGCTGCGGCGGTTCCTGGAACGGCCGGAGCGCCTCACGCCGGATGGCCTGGCGCAAAGCCTGTATACGGCCGGACGCATCGCCGAGTATCAGGGCGCGCTCGACGTTGCGCGTAACCAGTTCGACCGGAGCCTGAGCGTCGCACGACAGCACCGCCGCGAGGAGCACGCGGCACGGGCACTGTTTGGGTTGGGGGACGTTGCCGTGCACGAGGGCGATCTCGACCGCGCGTACGCGTCGTTTGACGAAGGCCTCCCGCTTGCCCGAGCAACTGGTTTGCTGCCCGAGATGGCCGAGGCGCTGGTGTCGCTCGCGCGGATCGATGGGATTCGTGGACAGCAAACGCGTGCCAGGCAGCGGGGCGAGGAGGCTCTGACGATCCAGCGCCAACTTGGGGACGCCTGGGGTATCGCGTACGTTTCGAACGAACTGGGCTCACAGGCCCGACACGCAGGCGACCTTGAACGCGCACAGCGGATGCTGGAGCAAGCGCATGCTCTGTGGCGGACCTCCGGGAGTCGCATGGGTGAACGCGCGGCGCTCATGAATCTGGCCGTTGTCACCCTTGAACGCGGTGATCTCCAGCGAGCAGGTGCCCTGGCGGTCGACGTTCTCCACTTGTGTATAGAGATGTCCGACACGTCTGTGACGACGGTCCGGTGTCTGGAGATCGCCTCTGACGTTCTTCGGTCGATGGGTGCTCCGGAAGACGCTGCGTGCCTGGCCGCGGCAGCGGAGGTGCATCGTCGGGCGCTCGGCGCTCCCGTTCCCGCCGACGAGCGCCCGGAGCGCGAGGCCACGCTCGAGGCGGCACGGGCAGCCCTCAGCCGCGAGGACTTCGAGCAAGCCTGGCAGGATGGCACTGGCCTGTCGCTCCAGGAAGCGGTCGTGCTGGCGGCCGATCGCCTCACGTCCCAGGGGAAGCTGAAGTCCGCCTGACGCAATCGCGTACAGAGTGCGTACACGCTGCGCGTCGAGTGGTGGTGGCGCGCCATCTACGTTGGGAGGCATGACCGCTATCGAGACGAATCGCGCGACCATCACCGCCTACCTTGACGCGCTGATCGCCCGGGGAAACTACGCCCAATACTTCACCCCAGACGTGAGTGTGCAGGTGGTTGGCAGCGATCAACTCACCCACGGACGAGAAGCTGTTGAGAGCATGATTCGCTACCTTCACGAGCAGGCGTTCGATGCCCACCCGGAGCTCAAGACCCTCATGGTGGATGGGGAGCGCGCCGCGGTGGAGGCGGAGTTTGTCGGCAGCCAAGTCGCGGAGTTCGCAGGCATCATCGCCACGGGCAAGACAGTGCGCGTGCCGTACAGCGTCGCGTACGAACTCGAAGGGGATCGCATCAAGAGCCTGCGCATTTACGGCCTGATGCAAGGATTGCTCGAGCAGTTGTCGGGCCACTCGAACGGGGTACTCCTGCGGCGTTACTACGAGGCAGTGGCGGACTGGTCCGCCATGCAGCATTTGCTTACGGAGGACTTTACGTTTCATGCGCCTAACAATGTTGCGGGCGCCCGCGGGCTCGAACGCCACCAACAGTTCCTGGCCTGGCACCGTGGTGTACTGCCCGACCAGCACTTCGAAATCGAGGACGTCGTCGCGGATGCCAGCCGCGGAGCGGTGCGCTGGACCCTGACGGGTACCCAACACGCCGAGTTCCTAGGCGTCGCTCCGACGGGCCGACGTGTTGCGGTCACCGGTCAGGACTTCTTCAGGTTTGCCGACGGCAGGATCGCTGAGATCTGGCGGAGCTTCGACCTGCGGGAGATGGTCCGTCAGTTTAGCTCCGACAGCGCTACATCCTGACCCTCTGGTCATCAACGAGTCGTAATCGAGCGCGGTGGATCCGATGAGGAGGTCCCATGGCATCAGCGGAGGAGCAGCACCGGGCACGGTCAACACGTGGGTGGTGTGTCAGAGATAGGCCGGGTGGATGGAGTCCACAACTCTATAGCGGTATTTCGATCTGGAGTCCGACCGCTGTGTCGTTTAGCAGCTACTACCCCGAGAGGGTCTCAGGCCACGTCGTGACGGGATGCACCTACCGCCTGAGCCTCGGGATCTGCAGGTGGTGGACCGGCGCACTTTGACGGAAGATCTATACTGCCGCCTGGGGACGAGACGGTGAGGTGCAGTCATGCCTGAGTACCTGGTCGAAGCCGCGTACACGCCCGAAGCGTGGGCAACCTTTCTCAAGAACCCACAGGACCGAACTGAAGCCGCGAGGCGTTTGACCGAAAGTCTGGGTGGCAGGCTCGAAACGGTACGCTTGAGCTTCGGTGAGTACGACGTGGTTCTCATCATCAATCTGCCTGACAACGCGAGTGCAGCCGCCCTGTCGATGATCTTGTCCGCGGGTGGGGCGTTGAAAGCGATCAAAACAACGCCGTTGCTCTCAGTTGAGGAAGGGGTCGAAGCAATGCGCAAAGGCGGTGCGGCGGGGACGAGCTATCGACCGCCTGCTGGGTGAGCGCGGGCGCGGGGCTGGTTGCGTGATTGGCGCAATTTCCGCCAGTTGAGGCGACGGGACTGCAAGTAAGCGTTTCTGCACTCCGGAACTTGACGAACATTGTCGTGTTCGCGGCCAGCGACTCTGGGAGTCAAAGAGCGTTCGCTAGTCCGCGCCAGGCAGGTCGCTGACCGATGATCCCGCATCAGGTGATGAATCGACGCAGCCGCGGTGCCGCTATGGGGCGTACGTCGTCGGTGTAGAACCCGGCATGCACCGCGGCACGGTAGCTCTCCAGGCGTGCCAGCTCGGCGGCATTGAACGGCAGCCCGTCCCTAGTTACGACGACTGCCGGACTGGCGGGTGAGGTCGCGACCGGGGTGCTGCCGTTTCGCGCGAAATCAACGCCCCATTGCCAACGGCAGTTGAAGCAGAACGATACGGACCCCAACCGCACGGTCCGCGTGTGGCCGCAGCGCGGGCACGGCACATGCGCGATCACGAAGTCGTGCACTGGTCGGACTCCTCCGATCTGTTGAGTATGGGCGCCAATTGTGAGGTGGCGTAGGCACGCCGGTCGACGTCCACTGCTGCCCGCGGACTCAGCCTCCGGCTACGGCGGCAATGATGGCCAGCTCGTCACCATTGCGGAGCGACATCGCGGCGCAATCGCCCCGCACGATCTCGTCATTGATCACCAGCACGAACCCATGCGCCAGGCTGGCGCCGTCGAGCAATACGCGTTGCGCGAGCAGCGGGAATCTTTCGCTCAGTTCCCCGACCACCGCCGGCCATGAGCCTGCTTCAAGTGACACCAGACGCCGCGTCCCTTTGACCTGACACTCCTGGTCAGACAGCAGCGCGACCAGGTACGCGGGTAGAACCAGCGTGACCATAAGTACCCCCTATTGATCGAGCGAGTCGGAAGCCCAGGTCCGCGGCGCGGAACTGGGAGTGTTCGTGAAAGCGATAGCGTGTACGGCACATTTCGGCAAACGAGTGCATGCATCCGCCGCGGCAAACTCTGTGCACACTGTCCAGGGACTCGGCCGGACGCGGCACGCGGACTGGATCGGTCGTCGGAGCGTCGGCATAGAACGTCTCGTCGTAGACATCGGCGCACCACTCCCATACGTTGCCGTGCAGGTCGAAAATTCCATACGCGTTGGGTTGGCGAGTCGCCACCGGATGTGCCTCGGAGCCGGCGTTCTGGCTGTACCACGCGTACCTGGAGAGCGCATCCTCCTCGCCGCAGCACCACTGGCCGGCGGAGCCACCACCGCAGGCGAACTCCCACTCGGCTTCGGTCGGCAAGCGACAGCCCACCCACATCGCAAAGAGCGCCGCGTCGAACCATGTCACGTCGACAGCCGGCCGCGAGCGTTCGGACGTCGCGGCGCTGGCGCGGTCGGCGTCGAACAGGGCCAACAGCCCGCACGTGACGGGGACGCGAGCCAACAGGAATGGCGACAGGTTGACCTGGTGCACTGGCACCTCACCCATGAAGTGCTCGGCGTTGGCCTCGGCGCTGCCCATCGCAAAGGAGCCGCCATCCAGCGGCGCCATCAGTCCGGCGATGTGGGCGTCGTAGCGTTCTTCGGCGCCGCGCAGGAACCCAGCCCACAGAAGCTCATCGATGGCCTCCTGGTGGCGACTATGTACCAGGTCTTCGATGGCGGTCACAATCGATCTGGAGCTCTGGCAGACGGGGCGACCGTGCTGGTCGAGCGCCAGCACGCGTCGCGCGCGACGGATCACCACGTCGAGAGGCAAGGCGCTGCGTGGGCCGTCACTGGCAGACAGTGCCGGGTTGTCTGAGCTTGCCGGCGGAACCACCAGTGGGAGTTCACGAACGCCCGTGTCGGACACACCGAACGCGCGCAGCTGTGGCAAATCCGGGTTGCGCACGGACACGATCAGGTGCCACAACGACGGGAAACGCTGCACGTGCAGGTCGTAGTCGACCCGGGAAAAGTTGGCGGGATGGCGGATGTGACTATGAAAAACGCCGACCTCCACCATGCCGCGGGCCCAGATCATCTTCTGCACCTGCCACGCTTCTTCGGGCGTGGCCACGAAGCCGGCGTTGTCGTGTTCGACGAAATACTGTCCGTACCGCTCGAACCGCTCCTTCCACACGCCCGTGTTGCGGATGTTCGACTCGAACAGCACAAAGTCAGTCACCGTCCACGGATCCCCGTCAGAGAGCAGATAGCCGAAGGTCTTGAGCGGCAAGCGAGCCCGGACCGCGTGCACCAGCCGCTCGTAGACTGATGGCGGCAGTACCACCGTGCCGCTGGCTTTGTTCGATCCGCTCGCCATGAGGCTTGGACCCGTGTCGACTGTCACGTCAGATAAACGCACGCGGCGCGACAATTTTGCGGAGACGCGACCATTTCGCGACCACGGCCCGACCGCGATCGGCGCTACATTGCGGGTGCGGGTGTTGGGCATGTCCTTCCTCCCGGTCGAGGATTCAGTCGGGCTGCAGTTGGATCACCGTCTCACCGCGATTGTCGGTCTGCCGTGAGTGTTCGAGCTCTTCGAGCGTCTGCATCCAACGTCTTGTCCTATTAGACCCGTGCGGTCAGAGCTACTGTTGCGGGCAGCGCATTCACAGTCGAGACGCAGCGTGAACGCGGTGCGCACCCAATGCACAGGCAACGTGCGGCCGCGCTCACCGGGCAGCTCGCGCTCGCGTCCGAAAAGCTCGTCAACGGCAGCGGGAGCGGGAGCCGGTTCGCAAGCACACTCGGGCAAGTGCGTGCGCACCGCGTGCGCTTTGCGCGTCGTGCTGAGTGAGCTGCCAGTGCATGCTAGGTGCGAGCTTCAGATGAAGGAGTCCCCAATCATTGACGACGGAGACGGCGATACTGTCGGTGGCATCGCCGCCAGCGGTGGCCGCGGCCACCAACACATGGAGGTCGCCGAGGCAGGCTATGCAACCCACTAACCAGGAAGCCCAGAACTTCCTTGTGCGCATCGCGACTGGTTATCGCCTCTCGCAGATGCTGTATGTCGCCGCCAGCCTTGGAATAGCCGACCTGCTAGCGGCAGGTCCGAAAAGCTGCGCGGACCTGGCTCAGTCGACTGGCACGCATGCCAGTTCGCTCCACCGTGCACTGCGTGCGCTCGCGGGGGCCGGCATCTTCCGCGAGGAAGCCGACGGTCAGTTCGCGCTCACGGCGCTCGCCGAGCCGCTGCGTTCAGACGTGCCGGGCTCGGTCCGTGATTACGCCATCATGCAGGGTCAGGAGTGGCTCTGGGACGCCTGGGGTCGAGCCATGCACAGCGTACAGACCGGCGACCCGGCTTTCAGCGAACTGCACGGCATGAGCATCTTCAGTTACCTCGAGAGACACCCGGACGCCGCGACCGTCTTCAACGCCGGCATGACCAGTCGTGCTGCATCGGCGGATGTGTCAGCCGCCCACGTATTCGATTTCTCGAGCGCTCGAATGATCGTCGACGTGGGTGGTGGGCACGGTGCGTTGCTGTCGACCATCCTTCAGGCGTGTCCGGCAGCGCGAGGCATCCTGTTGGATCGTCCAGCCGTGGTTGCGGGGGCACGCGAACGCATGACTGCGGCGGGGGTCGCCGACCGCTGTGAAGTGATCGGAGGCGACTTCTTCGCGTCTGTGCCGGCCGGTGGCGACTGCTATGTTCTATCAAATGTTATCCATGATTGGGACGATCGCAGCGCCAGCGCTATCCTGCGCAACTGCGCCGGGGCCATGGCCAACGGCGGGCGCGTGCTGGTCATCGAGGCGGTGCTGCCAACCGGCAACGATCCGCATCCTGGCAAGATTGCCGACGTCCAGATGCTTGTTCTCACTGGCGGTCGCGAGCGGACGGAGCGGGAATTCCGCACGTTGCTGAATGCGAGTGGGTTCATGTCTACTCGCATCCTACCGACGCCGTCGGTGGTCAGCATCATCGAGGGCAAACTCGAATAGATCCGCCTGGTATATGGCACGCCGGGGGCCGTGCATCACCTTTGCCAACAGCCTCCCGTTTACACTGCCAGGAACGAGTACAGACATGGCCCCCGAGGCAGCCAGGCCGACCAACCACCCGCTGGGCGATGTTTTCGGCGAACTCCTGCGCGTCTACCGCATCGAAGCTGGTTTGTCTCAGGAGGATCTGGCCGAAAAGGCAGGCTTGAGCCGACGGGGTATCTCTGATCTGGAGCGAGGCGTCAGGCGCGCCCCATACCTCGCGACCGTCCGCCGGTTGGTGCTGGCGCTGCAGTTAGATCGACCGCGCGAGGTTGCATTGACACGTGCTGCGCGGGGCCTACCAACTGATCCAACTCGGGACATAAGCAGCCCTGCTCCATCGCCGATGGGAGCAGAGCGCCGGTTTCGGACGCTCCAGAACAACCTACCGCGGCAACGAAACAGACTCATCGGTCGTGATACGGAGCTGAGGCAGATCAGGCAATTGTTGCTGCGTGATGATGTCAACCTCGTCACCATTACCGGAGCCGGAGGTTCGGGCAAAACCCGGCTGGCTCTGGAACTCGCGCACCAGCTGCTAGAAGAATTCGAAGACGGCGTATTCTTTGTTCCTCTCGCGCCGGTCAGCGAGCATGCCCGGGTACTCCCGACCATTGCGCACGGACTCGGGTTGTTAGACGTCGGCAACCGGCCGTTGCTGGAGATCGTGAAGAGTGCTCTTGGCGAGAAAAGAGTGCTGCTACTCATCGACAACTTCGAGCATCTGCGCGCCGCGGCCGTGTCGATTGCGGACATACTGTCCAGTTGCGGCCAGATACGAATGCTAATCACCAGCCGGGCACCGCTCGGCGTTCGCGAGGAGCACGAATTTCCTCTGTCGCCACTAGCTCTTGTCGACTCGATGCGTCCTCAACACGTGGGTGTGCTCGCGGACTGCCCCTCAGTAGTACTGTTTGTCGAGCGGGCTGCGGCCATTCAGCCGGAGCTCGAATTGAGCGAAGACAACATCCGTGCGATGTTCGAAGTGTGCCGTCGGGTTGATGGCCTGCCGCTAGGGATCGAGTTAGCTGCCGCACGCATCCGGGTGCTCTCGCCGCAGGCCATGGTGGCGCGTCTGAGTTCACGCCTCCCGTTTCTGAGCAGTGACGCGTTGGACCGACCACCGCGACATCAAACACTTCGGGCAACTATCAGCTGGAGTTACGATCTCCTGCCGGAAACGGACCAGAACCTGTTTTGTCGGCTTGCGATATTCCCCGGCGGGTTCGGATTCGATGCCGCGGAAAGCGTTCGGAAACGGCCATGGGATCACGAAAGGGACATGCTCGACAACCTCAGCTCGCTCGTTGAACAAAACCTGTTGATACGCGATGCGGACCTTTTCGGCGAGCCGCGGTTCCGGATGCTCGAAACTATCCGTGAGTTCGGCCTGGATCGCCTCGAAATGAGTGCTGACCTTGAATCTGTTCGCGGCTGCATGGCCGGCTGGGTTCTCTCAATCTGCAACGCGGCGGGTCCCTCGCTACGCACCGCGGAACAACTTCCGTGGCTGGCACGGCTCGAGCGCGAGCACGACAATATACGAGCCGTACTCGGTTGGACGCGTGATGGCCTGCTGGACGCGTCAATTGGACTTCGAATCTGCGCCATGATGTGGTGGTTCTGGCATCACCACAGCTATCTCACCGAAGCGCGGCGTTGGCTGGAGGGAATGCTTGCGGCCGCTGGCTCGGACTCAGGAGCAGACACCCGCGAAGTTCTGATCGCGGTAGGTGTGATTGCGTTCAATCAGAGCGACGATTCGGCCGCGGCGGGCTATCTGGAGCGGGCCCTCGCGCTTGGCCGCCAGTATGGTGACCAGTCGACCATTGCACAGGCTCGGCTGTATCAGTCGGTCCTCGCGGTGTCGCGAGAGCACGATCTCGACCGTTCGAGCACGTTCCTCGTCGAGGCGGAGCGGATCTTCGATGAGACGCGCGACATCTGGGGGATTGCAATGGTGCGCAGTCGTCAGGCGGTTGTGGCTCGCTTGCGCGGAGCCCACGCTGACTCCCGC
Source organism: Chloroflexota bacterium (assembly GCA_019247135.1). The sequence goes on from JAFAPL010000497.1 coordinate 8,851, forward strand.
CAGCTTGGCGAGGAGGCGATCAGGCTGTTTCGCGAGACCGGCGACCGTTTTGGGCTTGGCCACAGCCTCGTCGGGCTTGGTCACAACTTGCTCGAAATTCACCAGCCCGAGGCTGCCGCCAAGCAATTCATCGCCGCGGTTGAGCCGCTCCGCGAGATCGGCAACGAGTGGTTCGTATCCCGCGCGCTGGCCGGGCTCGCGAGCTCCGCGATCGCGCTTGGCAGGCCCGAGGTGGCAGGCAACCTGTTGGGCTGCGCTGACGAGTTGCGGGAACGCATCGGTGCACCGGTTTATGGTCCCGACCGGGCCTACTACGAGCGCGCCCTTGAGAGTCTCTCCAAATCGCTCCAACTTGCCAAATTCGAATCTGCCATTCGCGAGGGGCATGAGGCGGCGCCAGAGGATCTTATTCGCTGGTTTCGCTCCAGCATCGCCACCTGAAATGAGTCATCCCAACGGTCCGCGGACTGGGCGTCCTCCGACCTATGCGCCGCACGGAGTCGTGTCGACGCCACACCATCTGGCAAGTGCGGCTGGATTGCACATCTTGCAAAGCGGGGGCACGGCTGTCGACGCGGCGATCGCCGCCAATGCGGTGCTGTGCGTGGTCTACCCACATATGGCCGGGCTTGGCGGTGATGGCTTCTGGTTGATCGCCGAGCCGGGGACCGGGCGCGTGCATGGAGTCAATGCCAGTGGGCCCGCCGCGCGCAGGGCAACGCTCGACTATTATCGACCACGCAGCAAAGACGATGAAATTCCGTCACGTGGGCCGCTCGCGGTGCTGACGGTGCCGGGCGCGGTTGATGGCTGGCGGCTAGCGCACGAGCGGTTTGGTCGGATGGAGTGGAGCAAGCTGTTCGATGCTGCCATTGGGTATGCGCGAGACGGGATGCCGGTCGGTCGCTCGCTGGCGGATTGGCTGGTGCAGGACGAACCGATTCTCAGCAGGTACTTGCAGACGGCGGCCGTATTTCTCCCCAACCAGCGGGTTCCGCGCAGCGGAGAACGGCTGGTGCAAGCTGATCTTGATGGCTCACTGGAGGAAGTCGCGAACGCTGGCGCGCGCCGAGGTTTTTATGAAGGTTCGGTTGCCGAACGTATCTGCGCCGCGCTGCAGCCTCAGGGGTCGCCTTTGAGCGCGGAGGATTTTGCGACCTTCCACGCGGAATGGGTCGAGCCGATCAAGGCGAGCTACCGTGGCTACGAGGTCTATGAATTGCCGCCCAATACGCAGGGATTTACAGCACTGCAAATCCTCGAGCTGATCGAAGGTTACGATGTGCGCGCCTGGGGGGACGGCACGGCCGACTACTACCATCACATGGCCGAGGCGGTCAAGGTTGCGTTTGCCGATCGAGAGGAATGGCTGACCGACCCACGTTTCGTGGATATTCCGGTTGATCGGCTCCTCAGCAAGGGGTACGCCGATGAGCGTCGGCGATTGATCGATTCCGAGCGAGCGCTCGATATCGCCGAGGTGGAGGCGGGCATCGCGTATGAGCACCCGCATAAGCGGCGCGCGCCGGAGGGCGATACGTGTTACTTCTGTGCTGCCGACCGGGACGGAATGGTCGTATCGGTGATCCAGTCCATTTATCACGACTTCGGCAGTGCGGTGATCGGTGGCGACACTGGCATCATCATGCAAAATCGAGGCGCGTTCTTTTCCCTCGACGAGAACCATCCCAATCATCTGCAGCCCCGCAAACGCACGTTCCACACGTTGATTCCCGGGCTGCTCCAGCGCGAGGGACAGCCTTATCTCGCGTTCGGATCGATGGGCGGCGAGGGGCAGCCGCAGACGCAGGCGGCACTGGTGACCCGCATCGTGGATTTCGGCTATGACGTGCAGCAGGCGATCGAGGCCCCACGCTGGCTGATGGGCCGCACCTGGGGCACGCGCACGCGCAACCTGTCGCTTGAAGGGCGCGTACCGGATGAGGTCGCACGGGAACTGAAGCGGCGCGGGCAGCCGGTGCAGATGGTCACCGATTGGGACGATAACCTGGGGCACGCAGCCGCGATCCGCGTGAATCGCGAACAGCGGCTGTATGAGGGTGGGGCCGATCCGCGGGGGGACGGTGCTGCACTGGGCTACTGAGTCGGGGACGGAAAACGAGTCGGATAATCGTGACGCTCGCGATGATCGCGGCGGCAATAGTGTTGTTCGGATGGACTCGGGTGTCCGTGCCATCGGGCAATTTATATTTCCAATACGTCATCGGCGCTGGTTATGATGCAGATTGGCCTGAATGTTTCGCCGAATCCTGATGCCACTGGATGGGACGGCCCAATCGAATGCGGCGCTACCCGCCGCGCGCACGGTTGCGCATGCCACCAGCGCCTCAGTGTTTCTGCTGCAAGTCCTCGACCCACCCGAATCGGGGCCTGCAATAGATGAGACGGCGCACAAGTTGGCGCGAGTTGCTCGCGAGCTGGCGGCAAGCGGTCTGCAGGTGGAATCTGCCGTGCGTTTCGGCCAGGCTGGGGACGAAATCGTGCAGCAAGTCCGCGAGTGGTCCGCGGACCTGGTCATCATGCGCACTCGCGGATGGTCCGGCATCCAGCGTGCCGTGATGGGCAGCGTCGCGGAAGACCTGCTGAGCCGGAGTGATGTACCGATCATGCTGCTCCGACCAGGCGGTCGGCGGATGGACCGGATTGCAAACCTGCTGGCCCCGGTGGATGGCTCGCCCGGTGGTGCCCTCGCGCTCGCGAGTGGAGTGGGACTTGCGAAAGCCACTGGTGCCCAGATTCGCCTGATCGAAATCGTCGTCCCGATGATGTCTCAGGCGCTCACTCCAAGCGAGTACGACCCCGCCTGGGACGAGGAGGCGCTGAGCGCCGCGCACACGTATGTCGCGGGGATGGTGAGCCGCCTCCTCGGAGCTGGAGTCATGGCAAAGGGTGAGGCGCGCATGGCGCCGGAGATTGCGGGCGGCATCGTCCAGGCCGCGGACGAGCACGCGAGCGACCTGATCGTGATGAGCACCGAGGCGCGGACCGGGCTCGGGCGCGCCGTGCTGGGCAGCGTGGCGGACGCGGTAGTGCGCGCGTCGGCGTGTCCGGTGCTGCTGGTGCATCGGAGGAATCGGGAGAACTGATCGGAGCGCGCACCGAGGCAGCCCTGCTACGGCGCGGCTGAAGAGTCCCGCTACTTTGGGGTCAACGCTCACCCCCTGCCCCCCTCTCCCTGGCCAGGGAGAGGGGTTTTATCAAGCGGGAGTGGGTCGAAACTCCAGATGGAGTTGCGCCGCACTGTACTAGCTCGCGTCTCCGTCGTGGAGGAAGTGCTCCAGGCGTGCAGTATCGGCGTCGGTCCAGCCTCGAGGAGGCACGGCCTGCGCCCAGCCGTTCACGTAGTCCGTCCAGTACACGTGGCCGAAGCCGGGTGGCGTGCTGAGCTGCTCGACCAGGTCGGCCACGGCCTGCACGCCGGATACGATCAGGAACCAGCGTGCGCCAGCGGGCACATCGAACCCGCGGGTGGTCCATCCACTCCGGAGGCGACCAGAGCGCCGCAAGACCCCAGAAGCTCGCCGGATCAGAGGGATGCTGCAGGTAAACGACGCGTGGCGCGGGCCACTGCGGATCCAGCACCGGTTGACGCGGATCCCGATTGACGAAGCGGACGGTTCGGCCTCTGTTGAAGACGGGAAGCCCAGACCGGCGAGCCCGGTTCCCGTTCACGCGTGAGCTGGGCGAGCATCGGGCTATCGTACGGGGCGCCAACGATGAGAGCGCCATCCGTCCGGGCCACGAGATTCGCCACCGAGTCCGTAGCAGTTGCGTCTACGAACGGCACTTCGACTCCGGCTGTGCCGAGGCTTTTGCCGAACAGAACGAGCTTCGGTCGCTGACTGGGAGGGAGCTGCGACCAACGCGCGTGCACCGCGGAAAAGAGTGCGTTGCCTGCCTCGGTGGCCTGCTCGGGTTCCAAAATTCCTGTGAACAGGCTTGCCAGATACGAGTACTGCATCGCGACGATCGCGGTGTCGCCGCCATAGAGCTGTTCGATCGCGATGGCGGCTTCGCGGACCATCCAGCCGGAGCCAGTTGGTATCCAGACGACCAGCACCTTCCGCTCGAATCCACCCGCCCGCTCCAGGTCGCGGACTGCCAGGTCAGCCCGTTCGGCGGCTGTTGCCGCGGAGTGCAGGCCCACGTAAACCCGTACCGGCTCCTTCAGCGCGGCGTCACCGCCGTGGAACATCTCGAGTTGCTGAGTGCTTGTAGCTGATGAGACGAAGGTACGGCCGTGACGTCCGAGGCTGTCCCACGTGACGAGCGATGCGCTGCTCCCGGACACCGATGCCGAGGCCGGTACCACAACCCCCTCTTCCGTTATGTCGTTCACGGAGCTGTAATGTGAGTCCGCGAGCGCGATCCCGACACGAAACCCCAGCCAGCACACTACAACCATGAGCAGGACGGTCGCGGGCGTCGCCAGAACGTCCGGCACATGGCGCTTGTTGAACCGATTGATCACGCCCACTCCGTTCGCCAGCACGCGCCCAAGAACGACGAGAATCGCCCCGAACGCCACTGATACCGCCACCATCCGCACCGCATCCAGCGGATCGACGGACTTGCTGCCCATCAAATCGCGCTGCTCGTTCTCCCAGCGCACCCACACGGGAGCACCGATGATGACGCAGGCGAACCAGCCGACTGCC
>JAFAPL010000507.1 GCA_019247135.1 Chloroflexota bacterium
CCGAACTTCGCGCGTGAAGGCGAGCCGGGCCGAGCGGCGCAGCTCCGATTCGAGCGGCGGCCCCAACAGGTCCCACGCACGCAAGGCGATGCTTCCGCCTATGACCACGACTTCCAGATCGAGAAGCGCCGCGGCGGAGGCGATCCCACGGCCTACGGCTTCGCCGGCGGTGCGGAACAGCTCGAGCGCGAGTGGATCGCCCTCACGCGCGGCCGTGGCGATTTCTCGAGCCGTGGCGCCCGGCGGAATGGACGTCGAAGTGCCAGCCGCGTGCGCGGCAGCGACGCGGCGAGCCAGCCCCGATCCTGAGGCCACTCCTTCGACACAGCCGCGAGCGCCACACCCGCATACCGGCCCCTCCGGCCAGACGATGATGTGGCCGATGTGCCCGGCGTTGCCCGCATTGCCGTGCAGCAGCTTTCCGTCCAGGATCACCCCGCCGCCGACACCGGTCGAGACGACCATGCCCAGCATGTTGTTCGAACCGTGACCGGCGCCACGCCAGCGTTCGCCTAACGCAAGCGCCTTCGCGTCGTTGTCCACCCAGGCTGGTCGACCGAAAGCCTCGGAGAGTTGGGCACGCAGAGGAAAATCGCGCCAGACCGGTGTGTTCAGCGGGCTCACGATGCCGTCGGGGTAGCGCATGGGGCCACTGCAACCGACGCCGACCGCGATGAGGTCCGCCTGAACGCGTCCGAGCGCACGCCGGCACACGCCGAGGACCGCTTCAAACAGCTCGTCGGCGGAGCGCCCGGGCGGGTTATCGAGCCACTCGGAGCTCAGGAGCTCGCCCTCGCGCGAAACTACGGCCGCGGCGACCTTGGTGCTGCCAAAGTCGATGGCCAGGACTGCTGGCTGCAGATGCGACGACCTCCTACTTCGAGCTCGACCGACTACTATCCGATCGTAGCTGCGCTGGCGTATGCCCGGCTGCCCTGTAATCGCCACTGATGACGCCCGCCACGACGCTGCTGTCCCTTCTCCAAGCCCGACATGGTTGACTGGTGGTCCGCAGTTGGCCTGGCGATGGGCTCGTTCCTTGACCGGCACGGGCTCGTCGCCGCGTTCGTATTCCTCCTGGTCGAGGAGGCGGGTGTACCTGTACCGGTGCCGGGCGACGTGCTCATGCTGATCCTCGGCGTGCATGCCAGCCAGGGGCGCGTCGTGTTGTGGCAGGCGATCGGCGTCATGCAGCTAGCCACGATGCTGGGTTCGACCTTCCTGTATTTCGCGTCGCGGCTGGCTGGCCGCGGTCTGGTCTACCGCTACGGACGGTTCATTCGACTGAGTCCCGAACGGCTGGATCGAGCCGAGCAGTGGCTGAAGCAGCACGGCAGTCGGGCGGTGTTTCTTGGCCGGCTCGTACCCGGGCTGCGCATCGTGACTGCCGTCGCGTGCGGCGTCTTCGACGTACCCGCGCGCGTATTCGTGCCTGCCATGAGCGTCGGCGCGCTCCTGTACATCACGGTGTACACGCTGCTCGGCTTCTTCCTCGGTCAGCCGGTGCTGGATTTGCTCGAGCAGGTGCACTTGCCTTTCGGACTCTTCGGGTCGCTGATTCCACTGGGCTTGCTCGTCTGGTGGACGCTGCGCGCTCGACAGGAACTTGCGCGGCGGGCCGTGCCGACGGCTGGATCCGAACGCGAGCAGCGCTTCCGGGCGGGTGCGATCGCGGGCGGCCTGGCGACGATCGGGTCGACGCTGGCGCTGAACGTCCTGATCAATCTCGCCGGCAACATCGCATTCACAGCGCCGGATACGATCCTCGAGCGAACGGCCGCGCGGCTCGCGTTCAGCGCTGCGCGCGAAGTTGAGCCGGGTTGGTTTTTCGTCGCAGTGCCGGTCTATCTCGGGGTCGGCGTGTTGTGGGGCGCGGGGTACGCGCTGTGGGGTGAGGGGCGGCTGGGCAACCTGACCGACTGGCAGAAGGGCGTCCTGTTCGCGATGCTGCCGTTTCTGATTTCGCTCGTATTTGCGATGCCTTTGCTTGGCCTGGGCTATTTCGGAGTTGGCGCGACGGGGCCGGTGGCTGCTATCGGTGAGCTCGGCCGACACGTCACGTACGGCCTGTTGTTGGGATTGATTTATCCGGTGCTTCGGTATCGGCGTCAGGTGCGGGTGATCCCGCATGCCGAGACAGAATTAGCTGCGGATCAGCCAATCACGGCGTAGGCTTAGTGCACACCGGAAGACTGGCCAATGGTCCATCACTTGCAGTACACCTGTGACCCACAGCTGCCCGCACCAACTCCACGAAGGGGCTAGAACGGAAAGAGCATGCCTGCAAGCACTATCGATCCCAGCCCGAACGCCGGCGAGCGGCCGACTGGCAAACCGAAGGCGGACGCGGGCGCAGCGCCGGCGCTGCCGCGTGTTTTCTGGCGCGCGGTTGTGCGAACGGCGGGCCAGGTTTCCGCGAGTCGTGAACGAGACCGTGTCGAGTGGCATCTGGCTGCGTGTGAGAGTCCACACGGCCAGGGCAAGCATTGCACGGAAGGACAGCATCTGATCGAGACGATCGGGCATCCGGATGGGCATTGCATCATCAATGGGGTGTGCGGGCTCTGCGGGCAACCTGAGGCACCGGCGAGTTAAAGGTCCGGGTCGGGGGAGTGCTGCGCACCCCCCGCCGCCAGTCGCTCCTTGTATCTGCGGCGAC
>JAFAPL010000510.1 GCA_019247135.1 Chloroflexota bacterium
CTTTCGACGAGACGACCTCCGCTTGCGGATCACCGCGGTGCCGGCACAGCACACGCCTCTGCGTCTGATGCAACCGCTCCTGCCACGAACGATGGGCAGCGTGCTTTCGTTTTCGCAGGTGCAGACAGAAGAGCAATTACTGCGGATGTACGTCAGCGGGGACACGCTCATGCACGACGACCTGCGCGAAATCCCACGCCAGTTTCCGGACATCGACGTCGGGCTCTTTCACGTGGGCGGGACGCGGATCTTTGGTGTGATGTTGACGATGGACGCAGATCAGGCCGTCCAGGCAATCCAGGTGGTGGCGCCGCGTGTCGCGGTTCCAATCCACTACGATGACTACGACGTCTTCAAGTCACCTCTGGCGGATTTGCAGCGTGCGGTCCAGGCCGCGGGCCTGACAGACCGCGTGCGCTATGTCGACCGCGGAGAGAGCGTTCCGCTCGCAGCACGCAGCGTGTAGCGCACAAAAAACATGCAGAAATGCACACGCGGCTGGTATGCGAGTTGCTGCTGCCGCGCGCCATGAACGGGAAACATGTGTATCGTACGCTCCGCGGCGGCGCTGTATGTCTCGCCCTATCGGCCGCGGTTTTTGCGAGCTCGGCGGTCGCCCAGCAGACGCCCGCGCCTCCGGGGCCGAATCCAGACCTGTTGCCGACGGGTCAGATGCCGCTGTCCCCGAATGCGGAAGCGTTCCGGACGCACGTCGGCCTGCTGTTGCAGGAGCACACGTACCTGGCCGGCGCCACGACCGAGGCGTTGATCATGGGCCGTCGCGAGGAATACCTCGCCAATCAGGCGATGCTCAACGCGAATACGGTCGAACTTTCACGCGTCATTGGAGCGCTGTATGGTCCAGCGAATGAGGCGCAATTCTTCCAGGGCTGGAAGCGCCACATCCAGGACTACGAGCTGTACGCGCAGGGCGCGATGACTGGCTCGGCTGCCCAGAAGCAACAGGCACGCGCAGATCTCGATGCGTATGTTGCGGAGGCACAAACGTTTTTGCAGTCGCTGAATCCGAATGCACCAACAGGCAGACTCGGGTCGGCGCTGGCGGACCATGTGCACGGAACACTCGACGTGATCGATGCGCAGGCGGCGAAGGACGTGACGCGCGCGTACACGCTCGGCCGAGCTGGCGCGAGCATGACGGCGAATATGCTCGGCGATCCGCTGGCGCTTTCCATCATCCAGGAATTTCCCGAGCGGTTTCCTGGTGATCCGAACGCGACCGATGCCGGGTTCCGCCGCCAGACCGCCTTGCTGGTGCAAGCCGACACGATTCTGGGCGGAGCAGTCCTGAGCAATACGGTCATGGGACGCACGCCCGAGGCGAATGCCATCAGCGGCGTACTCGAACAGAACACTACCGATCTGACCAACCTGGTTGGCGGCAGACTGGGCGACAGCACGGAGTTCGCAAGTTTCTGGCGCAACAGGCAGAACGCGCTGATGACCTATGCGCAGGCGGTTCCCGCCAATGACAACGGCGGACGTCAGCAGGCGGTGGCTCAGCTCTCCGGATTTGGCCAGAACATCGACCAGCTATTCACTCCGGTTGGCGGGTCGGTCCTCAGCGAGCGCTTCGTCCCGCAGGACACGTACGTGACGTCAGCGCTCGATGCGCTCGGCGCCCACGACGTTGGGACGGCCAAGGCCTTTCTAGGCGGAGCCTCGAAGCAGAGCGAGGAGATCGGGATCCGCCTGGCGCTCGCCGCCGCGACGGCGGCGACAGCCGCTCAGGCGCGCTAGTAGAACGCGACACAAGTCCCTCCGGAGTTTCGACCCACCCCCCAACCCCCTCCCTGTCTCGGGGAGGGGGAGTGTTTTTTCAGGGACCCTCGGAGAGCGCGGCGCGGTATTAGGGAAGTGTATTGAGCTGTGCGGCGCTGATCAGGCCGGCGAGTGCCGGACGGTCAGTCCCATCTGGATTCGAGACCATCCACCAGTATTCCTCGCGATCTGGAGTCCAGGTGGGATCGGGCATGCCCCACAACGTCATCACACCAAGCCAGGGCCAGTTGTCTCGCGCGTACCGCATGGCCGCCAGGATATCGGCGCCTTTCTCCTCTTCGGACACCGCGTACCAGGCTCGGTCAGGATGAATGGTGTCGCTCGTCCAGCCGTATTCCATGAGCCAGACGGGATTGAAGTCACCGTTGTGCTCCTCGATCGCGCGCAACTGCTCGACCCGACGGAAATAGAAGCTGCCATCCGCGAATCCATCTACGCTGCCCGGCGCCGCGGTTGGGTCCGCGATCTGCGCGTTGGCGTTCACTCCGAGCATGTCGTAGTGGCCGCTGAGGCCGTCGTTGTACATCCACTGCAGAAACTGATCGTCCGGGGCGGCGGTCCCGTCGTATGCGCCGGTCGGGCTCAGTCCGGCGCTGACGACCATGATGTTCGGATCGACCGACTTGATCGCCGAGTAGCTGAGGCTCAGCATCTGGACATACTCGGCAGCGGTCTGCGGCGAG
>JAFAPL010000525.1 GCA_019247135.1 Chloroflexota bacterium
GGCGGCAGTGCACCGAAGTCGAGGTCACTTTCCCAGGGCTTTTCTACGAGTCCGCCGCGCGGGTTCGGTTTTCCCACAGGCGTGAGTTGAGGTTAGACCTATGTTTCCCACGCTTTCTCGGTTGAGAGCGTTCAGCCTCGCGAACAACCGCGAACGTGGGGATCGCGCGCCGTCGACCATTCGTGATTGCGAAGTGGAGCCGCAAATTCCTTGACGGTGATGGGATCACGCTGCTTCAGCTCTTCACCGCGATTTTCCCACGGAAGCCGACTTTGCTAGAACTCCTGTGCGGAAATCGAGTTCAATTTGTCTGGAGCGGGGAACGGGGCTCGAACCCGCGACCTCAACTTTGGGAAAGTTGCGCTCTGCCGACTGAGCTACCCCCGCGCGTGCGCGGCTAGTATAGGCGATCCCTCGCTAGATATTGACCATGCGCGCCCGCGCGGCATCGACGAAAATCTTTGCCCGCTCGGCCGCGTCGGGCTCATCGGGGAAGCGATCGAGCACTGCTGCCTCCGCCCGAAAGTCCAGGAGTGTCTGGTCTGTCTCGGCGGCTTGTTCGAGCAGCCCCACGACTGAATCGCCGCGCGGCTCGACCGACCATTCCTCGAGCAGTGCGCGCAAGGCATCGAGCGCCGCCAGGCGCGCCTGCGCCGGATCGGCCAGCAGGCGTTCCGCGGCGACGAGCGACTCGTACGCCTGGCTCACGCGGACTCTTCGTTGTCCTCCTCGGCAGCGAGCGCCTCGAGCGGCGTCTCTTCGACACCCACGTCCAGGTCGGCCGGCACGGCTTCGGTCTCCTCTTCTTCTTCCTCGAGCAGCTCTTCCTCTTCTTCCTCTTCTTCTTCCAGCTCGTAGCGGAGCACACCCTCGCGCGTATAGGCGCGCACTCCGCCTTCAACAGCCGCGGCAGGACGGAATGAAGGCCGATTGCCCATCTGCGCCGACCGATGCGTTTCACGAATGATCACGTGGATCGACTGGTCGTTCGACGCGGTCACGAACACGGAGTACTGGTTCCCGAGATCGAGCAAGCGAATGAGGTCTTGTTCGAGCTTCGGCTCGATGCGGCCGATCTCCTGGTTGCCCAGGTCGACCACCATGATCTGGTTCCCGCGGCGCTCGAGCTGGAGCTGGTCGCCAGGGCCGAGCTTGGCGACGGCCTCGGTACGCCGCAGATCGGTCAGCACCGTCACCGTGGTCTTACCGCTCTCCTCGATGAAGAGTCGCGGATCGACAGGTGTCGGCGGCGGCGCGGCGGCGCCCTCGGCGGCGAGCTTGCCCAGACGTTGAAGCTGCTTGGTTGCGATCCCGTTCAACGGGTCGAGCTTGACGGCGTGTGCATAGGCATCACGCGCATCCGCATATTTGCCGAGCTCAGTCAGCGCTTTACCGAGGCGGTTGTAAGCGTCCACCTCGTTCGGAAACATTTCAAGGATTTCGCGATTCAGACCAACGGCTTCGTCCCAGCGATTCTTCATCGCCAGGCTGATGGCCTGTTCTGATTTGGTGCGCTTCTGGCGCAGCCGATCCTCAGTGGGAAACGCAGCCATACTCCACCTTGCGAGAAAGTCGGGGGACTCGGACTCAGGCCACGGCGCGGCGGTTCATGAGCACAAATCGAGCGCCGCGCCGGGTAGGACCGCTCAGTCTAGCGCTCGCCTCCGGCGACTGCAACGATAGAGCACACGGCGTGCCAGCACGACACAGCGCAAACCGATTTGACAACACGCGCTCCCGCCTGTAGGGTCTCTGGCGATTAACCGCGCCCTGCGCGCGTGGAGGCCCGGCGCAGCAGGGAACTTTTTAGAAGTTGAGGACGTACCGTCTTCAGGAGAGTGTCACGCTCCCTACCTGGACGTGCCTACACAAGGAGGATTTCTGACTATGCGTGGAGCCACGCTCGCGCGCCTGTGTTCGATGTCGGTCGCCGCGACCGTGTTCGTGGCCGCGTGCGGGGGCGCGCCGCAAGCGTCGGCGCCAGCGACGACCGCCCCGGCGGCCGCCGCTCCGACCAAGCCCGCGGCAGCGGCTGCGTCCCCAGCCACCGCGGCAAGCCCAGCCGCCTCGCCAGCAGCCAGTCCGGCCGCCAGCCCGTCGCCGGGCGTCAGCGCATCTCCGTCGCCTTCCGTTGCTCCCTCACCTAGCCCTGCGGCCGCCGCGGGCGGAAACCTGACCGGCACGATTCGGATCGTTTCCAGCTTGCCGCGCACGGGGGCTGAAAAAGCTCAGACGGATACGATCGTCAACTCGTTCAAGATGGCTCTGACGGAACACAACAACAAGATCGGCAACGCGACGATCGACTACGTCGACATGGACGATGCGACCGCGGCGCGCGGCTCGTGGGACCCCGCCCAGGAAGCCTCGAACGCCAACAAGGCCGGGCCAGACCCAGACGTCATGGCGTACCTCGGCACATACAACTCGGGTGCGGCCAAGGTGTCGATTCCCATCTTGTGCCCGCAGAACCTGGCCATGCTCTCCCCCGCGAACACCTATCCGGGCCTGACCAAGCAGACCCCGTACAACGCTCCGAATGAGCCAGATGTCTATTACCCGAACGGCTGCAAACGCAATTACGCGCGTGTCGCCGCCACGGACGACATCCAGGGCGCAGTCGGCGCCGTGTGGGCTCAGCAGCTCGGCGCGACGAAGATCTACGTGCTGCATGACTCCGACCTGTACGGTCAGGGCATCGCCGAGGTCTTCAATGCCACGGCCAAGAAGCTCGGTCTGAACGTGGTCGGCGGTCCCGAGGGCATGGACCCGCAGGCGTCCGACTACCGTGCGCTCGCCCAGAAGATTCGCGGCAGTGGCGCCGATTTCGTGTATTGGGGCGGCATCACTGACCACAACGCGGGCAAGCTGTGGCAGGACCTGCGCAGCACGCTCGGCAACGACGTGAAGTTGATGGGGCCCGACGGCATCAACGAGGCGGCGTTCGTCGACGCCGCGGGCGCGGCCGCCGAGAACACCTACGGTACGTTCCCCGGTCTGCCTGCCTCCAAGCTCACCTCGCAGAAAGGCCAGGACTGGTATCGCCGCTACAAGCAGCAGTTCCAGGGTGAGCCCGACCCGTACTCGGCGTACGGCTACGAGGCGATGAACGTCACCTTGCAGGCGATTCAGAACGCGGGCGTGAAAGACCGCGCCAGAATCCGAGACGCGATCTTTGCGACGCGCAACTACGACGGGGTGCTCGGCAACTGGAGCTTCACCGACACCGGCGACACGACGCTGACCGGTATGAGCGGGCGCCAGGTGCGTAACGGGAAGTGGGACGACGACACGACCGTTACGTTGCAGGCTCCTCAATAGCGGCGAATTCGCCGAACCGATCGCGCGCGGCGGCTACTTTGGGTGGCCGCCGCGTCGTTTGTGTCTGCTAATCTACGGCTCCACACAATGAAGTGCTGGCTCGGCTCTGACGCCGCTCAGCGTGTTCGCACCGCGCAACAGAGAGCTCGCTGATGCAGTGGTATGAGCAGATTCTCCAGGTACTGCTGATCGGCATCGCGAACGGAGCGATCGTGGCGCTCATTGCGCTCGGCTATACGCTCGTGTACGGCATCATCGAGCTGATCAACTTCGCCCACGGCGACGTGTTCATGTTGGGGACGATGACGGCATTGACCTTGATCAGTGCCGTCACGGGCGCGGTCGGGGTGCGCAATCCGCTCCAGATGCCGCTGCCAGTGCTCGTGTTGTCCATCATCGGCATGCTGCTGCTGTCGGCCGTGGTGTGCGCGACCATCAACGTGGCCATCGAGCGCGTCGCCTACCGCCGACTGCGCAACGCGCCTCGGCTCGCGCCACTCATCTCGGCGATCGGTATGTCGTTCATCCTGATCAACGTCGGGCTGGCGTGGAAAAGCGCTCGCCAGCTGAACTTCCCAGACGTCATCCCGCGCGTGGACATCTTCCACGACCTGTTCGGCATCAACACGACACTGCTCTTCACCCTCAAAGACATCATCGTCATCGGCATCGCGGTGCCGCTGATGATCGCATTGCACCTGTTCGTGCAACGGACGCGTCTGGGCAAAGCCATGCGCGCCACGGCTCAGGATCGTGATGCAGCCTCGATGATGGGCATCGACATCAACTTGACCATCGCGCTGACGTTCCTGATCGGTGGCGCACTCGCCGGCGCGGCCGGCGCGATCTACGGCATGTACAACAACTC
>JAFAPL010000544.1 GCA_019247135.1 Chloroflexota bacterium
GGCTGTCACCTGCGATCCTGGGCATCGTCATCAAGAAGAACAACGTGGGCAACGTGCCCGACAGTGTGGTCGGCAGCACGCCGGGCCAGACGCCAGGCAACGCGCGGCCGGAGCAGTTCTACTTCAAGGCATGACCGCTCGCACGAAAATCCCCCTCACAAAACTCCCCCTCGCCCTGGCTAGGGCGAGGGGGTTGGGGGGAGTGGGTCGAACCTCCAGAGACCTTGCCTCCCGTTGCATCTGGGGGCGGTCGTGCTGAGCTACTTCGCGCGGCGCTTGCTGCTGGCGCTGCTGACCATCGTGTTCATTTCGATGCTGTCGTTCTGGATCATCCATCTACCGCCAGGCGACTATGTCGACGCGTACATCGCCCAGCTCGCGTCCTCCGGCGCGATTGTCTCGGCCGAAGAGGCCGCGAACCTGCGCGCGCAATACGGCCTCGACCAGCCGATGTACGTCCAGTACCTCCGCTGGGTCGGCTTGATGGCCCAGGGTAATTTCGGCATGGCCATGGAATACAACCGCCCCGTCATGGAAGTCATCGGCGATCGACTCCCACTGACGCTGGTGGTCTCGTTTGCGGCGCTTATCTTCACCTGGGTCCTGGCGCTGCCGATCGGAATCTATTCCGCGATCCGTCAGTATTCGTTTTTCGACTATCTGTTCACATTTGTGGGCTTCATCGGGCTCGCCGTTCCCAGTTTCCTGCTGGCATTGACGGTTCTGTGGCTCGGCTTCGAGTTCTTCAACGCCAACGTCGGCGGACTCTTCTCACCGGAGTACCTCGACGCGGCGTGGAGCTGGGCCAAGGTACAGGACCTGCTCGGCCACCTGGCGATCCCGGCTGTCGTCCTGGGCGTCGGCGCCACGGCCCAGGGAATCCGCATCATGCGCGCCAACCTGCTCGACGAAAAACGCAAGCCATACGTCGTGGCGGCCCGTGCGCGCGGTGTGCCCGAATCGGAGGTCATTCTCAAGTACCCAACGCGCGTCGCCCTCAATCCAATGGCAAGTCAGATCCCGTTCATCTTGCCGCAGCTCGTCGGCGGCAGCATCATCGTTTCGGTAGTCCTGAGTCTGCCCACTGTCGGCCCACTGCTGCTCAAAGCGCTGATCGCGCTGGATATGTTTCTGGCTGGCACCATCATCCTTCTGATCAGCGTGCTGACCGTAGTGGGCTCGCTCGTCTCGGACCTGCTGCTGGTGTGGATTGATCCGCGTATCCGCATGGAGCGACGATGAGCACGGAAGCCGTTGCCACTCCAGCACTGGTGCCGGGCGCGCCGGTTACAGTCGAGGCTCAGGAACGCATCTCTGTTGCGCCACAATGGAAGCTTGTCTGGTGGCGTTTCCGTAAGCACCGACTCGCCCTCATATCGGCCTGCGTGTTGACCCTGATGTATGTCAGTGTCGTCTTCGCCGACTTCCTTGCGTACGCCGACCCGGTGGCTTCCGAAGCGCAGCGCGGGTTGATCTCTCCGCAAGGCATCCAGTGGTTCGATTCGAGCGGCTTCAATCCGACGGTTCAGGCGCTGGTTGGAACCCGCGACCCACAGACATACAAACGTGTGTACGTCGCTGACCCATCGCAGCTGGTGTCCGTGCGCTTTTTCGTGCATGGCTTCGAATACCGCTTGCTGGGTCTGATTCCGGCGGACATCCATTTGCTAGGCGTGGAAGGTGACGGTCGCACACCCGAGAACTCGCTGTTCCTGTTCGGCACCGATATCCAGGGCCGCGACCAGTGGTCACGCCTGATGTACGCCACGCAGGTTTCGATGCTGATTGGTCTGACGAGTGTGGCGCTGAGCCTGTTTCTCGGCGTGCTACTGGGTGGGCTGGCCGGCTATTTCGGCGGGGCAATCGATTCGCTGGTGATGCGTCTGGTGGAGATCCTGCGCTCGATTCCCACCATTCCGCTGTGGATGGGGATCGGCGCTGCGCTGCCCAAAGACTGGGACATCCTGAAGGTGTTCTTCGTGATGACGATCATCTTCGCACTCGTACAGTGGACCGAGCTGGCGCGCGTGGTGCGGGGTCGGTTTCTGTCGTTGCGCGAGGAGGACTTCGTCATGGCCGCGGAGCTCGCCGGCTGCGGGCGTATGCGCATCATCTTCCGCCACATGGTGCCCTCGTTTTTGAGTCACATCATCGCCGCAACGACGCTTGCGCTACCGGCCATCATTATCTTCGAGACGTCGCTGAGTTTTCTCGGCCTGGGACTGCGTCCGCCTGCAATCTCCTGGGGCGTGATGCTGCAACAGGCCTCGAACGTCCAGACGCTCGCCATTTCTCCCTGGCTGTTGTGGCCGGCGCTGTGGGTTATCGTGGTGATCCTCGCCTTCAATTTCCTCGGCGACGGGCTGCGGGACGCGGCTGACCCTTACGGCGTCTGACATGATCGAGCCGATCCTCTCCGTACGTGATTTGAAGACGTACTTCTTTCCTGATGAGGGCGTCGTGCAGGCGGTCGACGGCGCCAGTTTCGACGTTTACCCGGGCAGAACGCTGGGCGTGGTCGGCGAGTCCGGTTGCGGTAAGAGCGTCACGGCACGGTCGATCCTGAATCTGGTGGAGGAACCTGGCCGGATCGTCTCCGGCTCAATTATCCTGCGCGACGCCTTCGGCACGATCGACATCACCTCGCTCCAGCCCAATGGACGCACGATGCGGGAGATCCGCGGTGGCACGATCGCGTACGTGTTTCAGGAGCCGATGTCGTCGTTCAGCCCCGTCCATACGATCGGCGATCAGATCATGGAAGCCATTCTGCATCACCGCAAAATGTCCAGGTCCGACGCACGCAAGCGCGGAGTGCAGCTCTTGCAACAGGTTGGCATACCGCGCGCTGACGCGCGCATGGACGAGTACGCATTTCAATTGTCGGGCGGACTCCGCCAGCGGGCGATGATCGCCACGGCGCTGGCGTGCGATCCGAAGATTCTCATTGCTGACGAACCCACAACCGCGCTGGACGTCACCACGCAAGCGCAGATCCTGCAGTTGCTGCGTGAGCTGCAGGCGCAGCATGGCATGGCCATCATCCTCATTACCCACAATCTGGGCGTCGTGGCCGAGATGGCCAACGACGTCGCGGTGATGTACCTGGGCAAGATCGTCGAGCAAGGCAGTGTCGATGACCTGTTTTTCAATCCCAAACACCCGTACACTCGAGCGCTTCTGCGCTCGATTGCCAGGTTGTCTGACGAGCCCCGAACCAGGCTGCCAACGATCAGTGGGTCCGTCCCGCATCCATATAACCGACCCTCCGGTTGTCTCTTCAATCCGCGTTGCCCGAACGCGATGCCAGGCACGTGCACCACGTTCGAACCGCGCCTGCTGGCCGTCAACGGTTCATCGTCGCAGTCCGTCAGTTGCTTCCTGTATCAGGTGCCGGTTGGTGCCTGAACATACGAACGGCGCCGTGGCGCACATGGAGGCTGACGCGCTGCTCGAGGTGAAGCACCTCAAGAAATACTTTCCGATTCACAAGGGATTTCTGCGCAAAGTTGTGGGCCACGTGCGCGCGGTCGACGACGTCTCGTTTGACCTGAAAGCTGGCGAGACGCTGGCGCTGGTGGGAGAGTCAGGCTGCGGCAAGACGACTACCGCGCGCTGCATCCTGCGTGCGTATGATCCGTCAGACGGTCAGATTCTGTTTCGCACTCAGTCCGGCGATGCCGTGGATCTGGCAGGCGTGTCGCGCAAGAACCTGCGTCCGCTGCGTCGCGAAATGCAGATGATCTTCCAGGACCCGTACTCGTCGCTGAATCCACGGATGACGCTGCTGGAGATCGTGTCCGAACCGTTGCTGGTGCACGGCGTGAGGGATCCGAAACAGCGGCTCGACCGGGTGGCTGAGCTGCTGCAACTGGTCGGATTACGACCGGAATACATGCGCCGCTATCCGCATGCGTTCAGCGGTGGCCAGCGACAACGAATCGGTATCGCCCGAGCGCTCGCGCTGGCGCCGCGGCTGGTTGTTGCGGACGAAGCCGTCTCGGCGCTGGACGTCTCGGTGCAGGCGCAGATCCTGAACCTGCTGCTGGAACTGCAGGAACGACTCGGGCTGACGTATCTTTTCGTCGCGCACGACCTGAGCGTGGTCAAGCACATCAGCGATCGAGTCGCGGTGATGTACGTCGGACAGATGGTCGAGCTGGCAGAGACGCGGACTTTGTTTGCGCAGCCGCGGCATCCGTACACTTCGGCGCTGCTCGCATCCATTCCGGAGCCCAATCCGCGCGTGCGCAAAGCGCCGACGGTGCTGCAAGGCGAAGTGGCGAATCCCGCGGCGCCGCCGAGCGGCTGCTACTTCCACCCGCGCTGCCCGTATGCGATCGACGTGTGCAGGTCGACGCCGCCGGTCTGGGAGGAGGTGGCGCCTGGCCAGTACGCGAGGTGCCACCGCGCGCGAGAACTGATGCTGCCCGGCGTCGCGAGCGATCAGCACTACGCACCCGTGCGCGTTACAAACGACTGAGAGGCCGGCGCACGGCCAGCAGCGGGCCGTCCTCGTTTAACCGTACACCCCGGAGGTGCACTTGCCGCAAGCCCTGGGCCGTGCCGCATAGTTCGCCCCCGCGGATGGAGGGAGTGCATGGGCTGTTACGTGTTGGACTTGAAGGAGATCGAGCCGACCCAGGTCACGCTGGCTGGCGGAAAGGGCGCGCACCTGGGAGAGCTTTCGCGGATGGAGGGCATTCACGTGCCGGCCGGGTTTTGCGTGACCACCGACGCCTTCCGGCGGATCATGGCTGGAGCGCCCGCGATCAAGGGGCGGCTCGATCGCCTCTCGCGCCTCAAACCGGACGAGCGCGAGGCGATTCGCGCGCTGAGCGCCGAGATTCGCCGGACGATAGAAGCGGTCCTCATCCCCGACGACCTGGTGGCGGCGATCACCCGCTCCGTCACCCGCCTCGGCGAAGATGCGGCCTACGCGGTCCGATCCAGCGCGACGGCGGAGGACTTGCCGACCGCTTCCTTCGCCGGTCAGCAGGACACGTATCTGAACGTCGTGGGGACGCCGGCGATCCTCCAGGACGTGAGCCGGTGTTGGGCCTCGCTGTTCACCGAGCGGGCGGTGACGTACCGAATGCGGAACGGCCTGGACCATTGCGCGGTTCATATGGCCGTGGTCGTGCAGCACATGGTCTTCCCGCGGGTTGCGGGCATCCTTTTCACCGCCGACCCGGTCACGGGCAATCGGAAGGTCGCCTCGGTGGAGGCCAGCTTCGGCCTGGGCGAGGCGCTGGTGTCTGGTCTGGTGAACGCGGACGTCTACAAGGTGCGAGATGGCGAGATCGTCGCCAGGACCATTGCCACAAAGCACGCTGCGATCCACGCCTTGCCGGCAGGCGGGACACGGCAAGAGGCGATCGAGCCAGAGCAGCAGCACCAACCAGCGCTGACGGATGAACAGATCGTGCGAGTGGCGCAGCTCGGCCGGCGGATCGAAGCGCACTTCGGCTGCCCCCAGGACATCGAATGGTGCCTGGTCGACGACGATTTTGTGGTTGTCCAGAGCCGGCCGATCACAACCCTGTTCCCCGTCCCGGCGCAGAGCGACCGAGAGAACCACGTCTACGTCTCGGTCGGTCACGGGCAGATGATGACCGACGCCATGAAGCCCCTGGGCATCTCCATGTGGCAGTTGACCGCCGGCCGACCCATGCTCGAGGCGGGCGGGCGGCTCTTCGTCGACGTGACCCGGGGCCTCGCTTCGCCGGCCAGCCGTGCGAGCCTCCTGGAGGTGTTCGGGAGAGGCGATCCGCTGCTCGCGGACGCGCTGCAGACCATCCTCGAACGCGGCGACTTCATCCGGTTGCTGCCGGACGAGGGTCCCAGCGGAGCCCCGACTGGCGGAGCGCCAGCCCCGATCGAAACCGATCCGTCCATCGTCGAGGAGTTGATCGGGAAGAGCCAGGCGTCCCTCGCCGCGTTGAAGCGCGACATCCGGACGAAGTCTGGATCGGCGCTTCTCGACTTCATACTGGCGGATATCCAGGAGCTGAGGCGGATCCTGTTCGACCCGCGCAGCCATCAAGTGATCATGGCGGGTATGCAGGCCACCTGGTGGCTCAACGATCAGCTGCAGGCATGGCTGGGCGAGAAGAACGCGGCCGACACGCTCATGCAGTCCGTGCCACACAACGTCACGTCAGAAATGGGACTGGCACTCCTGGACGTCGCGGACGTGATCCGCCCGCATCCGGCGGTGGTGCATTTTCTGGAGCATGTCGAGGACGAGGATTTTCTCGACGTGGACGAGTTGTCCAGGCTCGCGGGCGGAGTCGAAGCGCGAGACGCAATCCTGGCATGGCTCGACAAATACGGTATGCGCTGCGTCGGCGAGATCGACATCACCAGGCCCCGTTGGAGCGAACGCCCCGCCACGCTCGTTCCGATCCTCCTCAGCAACATCAAGAACTTCGAGCCGGGCGCGGGCAAGCGACGCTTCGAGCAAGGACGGCAGGAGGCTGAGAACAAGCACCAGGAGCTGCTGCAGCGGTTGCGGGCGTTGCCGGACGGGCAGCAGAAGGCCGAAGAGACCAGGCGGATGATCGACCGGGTCCGCACGTTCAGTGGCTACCGCGAGTATCCGAAGTACGGCATGGTCAGCCGCTACTTCGTTTACAAGCAGGCCCTGCTCGAAGAAGCCGAGCGCCTCGTGAACGCCCGTGTGCTTGGTGAGAGGGAAGACGTTTTTTATCTCAGATTCGAGGAGCTCCGCGATGCGGTACGCACACAGCAGGTGGACGACCAGCTCATCCGCCAGCGCAAGGACGCGTTCAGGTCGTATCAGTCGCTCACGCCGCCGCGGGTGCTGACGTCAGACGGCGAGATGGTACGCGGGTCTTACCGACGCGACGACTTGCCGGCGGGCGCGCTGGCTGGGCTGCCGGTTTCTAGCGGGACGATTGAGGGGCGAGCGCGCGTCGTGCTGGACATGGCGGAGGCGGACCTCGAACCGGGCGACATCCTGGTCACCGCCTACACCGACCCCAGTTGGACGCC
>JAFAPL010000191.1 GCA_019247135.1 Chloroflexota bacterium
GGAAGCGCCGGAGAGCGGGACATTGCATATTTCTCCGGAGGCGCCCGAACCAGGTGTGGAGGTTCCTGTCGGAACGCTGCTGGCGTACCTCCTGGGGCCGGGCGAGGACGTGCCTCAGGCGGCACCGGGCGAGAACGTGCCTCAGCCAGCCAGGGAGCGTATCGTCGCCACGCCACGTGCGCGTCGCGCCGCCGCTCAGCTTGGACTCGACTGGCGAACGCTGAATGGGACTGGTCGCGGCGGACGCATCCTCGAACGCGACGTCCAGGCCGCGCAACCGCAACCTCAGCCCGCTTCGACCAGCGTCCGTCGTCTCACCGCCGATCGGATGGCTCGCAGCGCCAGCATCGTCGCGCCTGTCACGCTGGTAACGGAAGCCGACGCGACCGAGCTGACCCGTCTGCGCTCGCTTGCAACCGAACCGCCGAGCATCACCGCACTCCTCGTAAAGATCACCGCCATCGCGCTTCTCGAACATCCATTAATGAACTCCGAGCTCACGGACGCGGGCGTTGTCCAGCACACTGAAGTCAATGTGGCGATCGCGCTCGATAGCGAACACGGTCTCGTCGCTCCAGTCATTCGTAATGCAGCAGCCTCGACCGTGGAAACGATCGAGCGCGAAGCAGAACGCCTCATTGACGCCGCACGCTCCAACACCTTGCGTGGCGACGACCTGCAGCGCGCCACGTTCACCATCAGCAATCTGGGCATGTACGAGATCGATGCCTTCACGCCGATCGTCAATCTTCCCAACTGCGCAATCCTCGGCGTCGGTCGTATCGTTCCCAGACCGGTCGTCGTGGACGAAACCGAGAAAATTGCCGTTCGGCGTATGGTCACCTTGAATCTCACGTTCGATCACCGCGTTGTGGATGGCGCGCCCGCGGCGCGCTTTTTGCAGCGCATCAAACACCTGGTGGAGCGTCCGACCCTATGGTTGTTCCGCTAACTGCGCAAGCCGACCTCAAACTGAGCGCGGACAAGCTCCTTCAGCTGTACCGCCAGATGCTCATCATCCGCCACACCGAAGAGCAGCTCGCGCGCGCGCACGCGCAGGGTCTGGTACACGGAGCGTGCCACACGTACGTTGGTGAAGAAGCGATCGCGGTAGGAGTGTGCGCGCATTTGCGCACCGACGATGCAATCTTCAGTACGCATCGCGGGCACGGTCATGCGCTCGCGAAAGGCGTATCTCCGGAAGCGCTGATCGCGGAGTTGCTCGGTCGCGCAACTGGAGTCTCTCACGGTCGCGGGGGCAGCATGCACGTGTTCTCTCCAGAAGTGGGCATGCTGGGCACGAGCGGCATTGTCGGTCCGAGCATGCTCATGGCGGCCGGTATCGCCTACGCGTCCCGACTGGCGAAGTCGGATCGCGTGAGCGTCGCTTTCTTTGGCGATGGTGCAGCCAACAACGGCGCATTCCACGAAGCCCTCAACATGGCCTCCGTCTGGAAGCTGCCAGTCTTGTTTGTCTGCGAGAACAACCAGTACGCGACCGAGGTCCCATTCAAGAAGGTAGCTGGTAATCCAGATCTCAGCACACGCGGTGTTGTGTACGGCATTCCGTCTCCGGCGATCGACGGAAACGACGTCCTCGAAGTCCACGCGGCCGCGGGCGAGGCTGTTCGGCGTGCCCGCGCGGGCGAAGGCCCGACGCTGCTCGCCTGCACGACCTATCGCACGCGGGCGCACTCCGAAGGCATGCGCGACGCCGGATACCGCACGCGCGAAGAAGTTGAACAGTGGCGCGCTCGCGATCCGATCAAAGGCCTGCGTGAAAAATCCCTCCAGACAGGCGTTGTGAACGCCGACGCATTGGAGGCTATCGAGCGCGAGGTGCAGACGCTCGCCGAACAGGCGCTCGAACGCGCAAAAGCCGCGCCGTGGCCGGATCCCGCGACCGTGTTGGAACACGTGTATGCGTGAGCTCACGTTCACCGAGGCGGCACGCGAGGGGCTCGCCGAAGAGATGGAACGGGATCCGATGGTGTTCGTCGTCGGCGAGGGCATCGGCGAACGGGGCGGGAACTTCGCGACGACCCTCGGGCTATTCCAGCGCTTCGGACCGGAGC
>JAFAPL010000203.1 GCA_019247135.1 Chloroflexota bacterium
AAGTTGTAGCGGCTGAGCAGCTCGCGCAGCTCCATCTCGACCAGCTCGAGGAGCTCCTCGTCGTCCATCAGGTCGACCTTGTTCAGGTAGACGACGATGGCCGGCACCTCCACCTGGCGGGCCAGGAGGATGTGCTCGCGCGTCTGCGGCATCGGGCCGTCGGCGGCGGAGACCACGAGGATCGCGCCGTCCATCTGCGCCGCTCCGGTGATCATGTTCTTGATGTAGTCCGCGTGGCCCGGGCAGTCGACGTGCGCGTAGTGGCGCTTCTCCGTCTCGTACTCGACGTGCGCGATGGCGATGGTGATGCCGCGCGCCTTCTCCTCGGGCGCCTTGTCGATCGAGTCGAATGCCCGGAACTGGGCCGCGCCGCGCATCGCCAGGACCTTCGTGATCGCCGCGGTGAGTGTGGTCTTGCCGTGATCGACGTGACCGATCGTGCCGACGTTGACGTGCGGCTTGTTACGCTCGAAAACCTTCTTTGCCATGTGTGTTGACGCCCTCCCGGTGCGTTAGCGGCCTGCTTTCGCGGCAATGCCCGACGCATAGTCGCGCGGGACTGGTTGATAGTGAGAAAACTGCATGGAGTACGTTGCGCGGCCCTGTGTCATGCTGCGCAGGTCCGTGGCATAGCCAAACATTTCGGCCAGCGGGACCTTTGCGCGCACCACCTGTCCGTTGCCGCGCGGCTCCATGCCTTCGACCTGCCCGCGGCGGCTATTCAAGTCACCCATCACGTCACCCAGGAATTCGTCAGGCGTAACTACCTCCACCTCCATCATGGGTTCCAGAAGCTGTGGGTTGGCCTTCCTCAAAGCCGCTTTGGCGGTTTGCGACGCGGCGACTTTGAACGCCATCTCGTTCGAATCGACCTCGTGATACGAGCCGTCAATGGCGGCGACTTTGACGTCCACCATCGGGTAGCTGGCGATCACGCCACCCTCGAGGGCTTCGCGTGCGCCCGCCTCCACGGCAGTCGCGTACTCACGCGGAACGGAGCCACCGACGATCTTCCACTCGAACTGGATCCCAGTGCCTGGCGCGAGCGGCTCGACGGTCAGCTCGACGTCGCCGTACATACCCCGGCCACCCGTCTGACGCTTGAACGGATCGCGCGCACGCGCAGGCTGCGTGATCGACTCGCGATAGGCGACCTGGGGTCGGCCGACGTTGGCGTCCACACGGTGCTCGCGCATGAGCCGGTCGACGATGACCTCCAGGTGCAGCTCACCCATGCCCGCGATGATGGTCTGACCCGTCTCGGGATCCGTGTAGACACGGAACGTGGGGTCCTCGTCCATCAGCTTGCCGAGCGCGATGCCCATCTTGTCCTGGTCCTGCTTCGTCTTCGGCTCGATCGCCACCCGAATGACAGGCTCGGGGAAGGTAATCGCCTCGAGGACGATCGGCCTGGTCTCATCGCACAGCGTGTCACCGGTGATCGTGCTCTTGGGACCGACGATGGCGGCGATCTCACCCGCCTTGATCTCGGGGATGTCCTTGCGCTCGTTCGCGTGCAGCTGGACCAGGCGCCCAACACGCTCGCGCTGGTCGCGTGTCGAGTTGTAGGCATACGAGCCCGTCTTGAGCGTGCCCGAATAGACGCGGATGAACGCCAGCTTGCCGACGAACGGGTCGGTGACGATCTTGAAGGCGAGCGCGCAGAACGGCTCGCTCGCGTCGGCGTGGCGAACCTCCTCCTCGTCCGTGCGCGGGTTCGTCCCCGTCACTGGCGGAATATCCAGCGGCGACGGCAAGTAGTCGATCACCGCGTCCAGCAGCGGGCGCACGCCCTTGTTCTTGAGGGCGCTTCCGCACAGGATCGGGATCAGCTTTCCCTCGATGGTCGCCTTGCGCAGGGCTTGCTTGAGCTCCTCGACGCTGATCTCTTCTTCAGCGAAGAAGCGCTCGAGCAACGCGTCGTCGAACTCGACGATCTTTTCGACGGCTTCGGCACGGCGGCGAGCCGCTTCCTCGGCATGCTGCGCGGGAATGTCGCCTTCGTTGATCGGATCGTTGGGATGCTCACCAAACGTGAGCGCCCTCTGCCGCAACAGATCGATCACGCCGACATAGTTGCCTTCCGCGCCCATCGGCATCTGCACGGGCACGGGGTTCGCGCCCAGGCGATCGACGATCATCTGCAGCGTCCGCTCGAACGACGCGCCGATCCGGTCCATCTTGTTGACGAAGCAGATGCGCGGCACGCTGTACTTGTCGGCCTGGCGCCAGACGGTTTCCGACTGAGGCTCAACACCCGCGACGGCATCGAAGACGACCACACCACCGTCGAGGACGCGCAGCGACCGCTCCACCTCAACCGTGAAGTCGACGTGGCCGGGTGTGTCGATGATGTTGATGCGGTGGTTCTTCCACTCCGCGGTTGTCGCGGCCGCGGTAATGGTGATGCCGCGTTCGCGCTCCTGCTCCATCCAGTCCATGGTGGCCGTGCCCTCATGGACCTCGCCGATCTTGTAGGTTCGGCCGGTGTAGTAAAGGATGCGTTCCGTGGTCGTGGTCTTGCCCGCGTCGATGTGGGCAATGATGCCTATGTTGCGTGTACGTTCGAGCTCAGTGTTTGCCATGGGTGGGATTAGTTCCGCGTGCTACGCGCTCACCAGCGGTAATGCGAGAACGCTCGGTTGGCTTCCGCCATTCGGTGCGTCTCGTCACGCTTGCGAATCGTCGCGCCTGTGTTGTTCGATGCGTCCAGCAGCTCGGACGCGAGCTTTTCGGCCATGCTTTTGCCGCCGCGAGAACGTGCTGACGAGATAAGCCAGCGCATCGCCAGCGACTGTTTGCGGTCGCCTTTGATCTCGACGGGAACCTGATAGGTTGCGCCGCCAACGCGCCGCGGCTTGACCTCGAGGAGGGGCGTCGCGTTGCGCAGGGCCAGGTCGAATACGTCGATCGGGTTCCGTCTGGCGGATTCTTCGATGCTGTCCATCGCGCCATAGACGATGCTCTCGGCCACGCTCTTCTTGCCGCTCACCATGAGCTTGTTCATGAAGCGCGTGAGCGTTCGACTCCCGAACCTTGGATCGGGAGCGACTTCTCGTTTGACTACGCGCGCACGCCTTGGCATCTTTCTCAAATCTCCATGCGACCGGGAGGCCGCACGGCGACTTGCCGAAGGCGTCCCAGCCTTACTTCAAGCGGTACAGAGGACCGTCGACTGGCGGTCGACGTTCGTGAACGTACCTACTTTTCTGAGGTATTCCGCTGTAGGTTGAACAGGCTGGCTACCTTGCGGGAGCCTTGGGCGCCTTCGCCCCGTACTTCGAGCGCCCTTGCTTGCGGTCCTTCACGCCGCCGGCATCGAGAGCACCTCGCACGATGTGGTACCGCACGCCAGGCAGGTCCTTGACGCGCCCACCTCGCACCAGCACGACCGAGTGCTCCTGCAAGTTGTGGCCTTCGCCAGGAATATAGGCCGTAACTTCCATGCCGTTGGTAAGCCGCACGCGCGCAATCTTGCGCAATGCCGAGTTGGGCTTCTTGGGCGTCATGGTGCGAACCTGAACGCACACGCCCCGCTTGAGCGGGTTGCCCTTTGGCACGGCATAGCGGCGCTGGCGAAGCGCGTTGTAGTTGAAGCGCAGCGCGGGCGCCGCGGTCTTCTTCTTGAGCTTCGCTCGGCCTTTGCGAACGAGTTGGCTAATGGTCGGCAATGAAGTAACTCGTACCTACCCTTCTCAGGACAATCGGAAAGTGTACTTGCACGTATTCATCTGTCGCAACTTTAGGACGGAGCGGCTCACGAGCCGCTCCGTTCCAAAGAGCGTTAGCTATTCGGAAGCGCCCTCGTCTTCTTCCAACAGGAGCTCTTCGTCATCGTCGTCGTCCTCGAGATCTTCCAGACGAGTCGGCGTACGCTCGGCGACGGCAACTCCGCCTTCGCCGACCGGACCGCCGAGCACGACGGGCTGGCCATCTTCCAGGATCAAGCCTGTTGGGAGCGGGCCGCCTTCGAGCATGAGCTGCTGCTGAGCGGCCAGCCGTTCGCGACGGGCCTGCTGGCGCGCGGCCAGACCAGTGCCCGCCGGGATGAGCTTGCCGATGATGACGTTCTCCTTCAGGCCGAGCAACTTGTCGACTTTCCCGGAGATCGCCGCCTCGGTCAGCACCTTGGTGGTCTCCTGGAACGACGCCGCGGCCAGGAACGACTCCGTGTTCAACGACGCCTTGGTCACGCCCAGGAGCACAGGCAGCGCGGTTGCCGGCTCGCCGCCCTCGGCCAGAACCTGTCGGTTCTTGTCCTCGAACTCGAAGCGATCCACCAGCTCGCCTGGCAGCATCTCGGTGTCACCCGTCTGATCGACGCGCAGCTTGCGCAGCATCTGACGCGCGATGACCTCGATGTGCTTGTCGTTGATGCTGACACCCTGTGACCGATACACCTCCTGGACCTCGTCGATCATGTAGCGCTGCACCGCGTCACGGCCCTGGATTCGAAGCACCTCTTCGGGGTCCTTCGAGCCCTCTGTGAGGAGGTCGCCCGCCTGCACCGGCTGGCCATCTTCGACCTTCAAGCGCGCCGAGGCGGGCACGGTGTACTCGCGCTCCTCACGCTCTTCGGAGACGATCGTCACTTTGCTCTTGCGAACGTCCGCAGTGCCCGTCAGACGAGCCAGGACTGGGGCCGCGGTCTCGTCGTCGGTGGCCGCGACTGGCTGTCCGATCTCCACCCAGGCGCCGTTTTCGACGACAGGGCGATAACCGTGGGGCAGGTCGTGCTCATCGCGGTACGTCTGACGGGAGACGACTTTGATGATGCGGTTGTCTTCGGTGCGCTGCAGCTCGACCACGCCGTCCAGCTCGGCCAGG
>JAFAPL010000210.1 GCA_019247135.1 Chloroflexota bacterium
CGATCTTTGGGGTTGCCGCCCTGTATGTCAGTGATCTCAAAGGTGGCTCACCGGCCAAGCTCGTCGATCAAGGCGGGTACGGCGGCCTCGACTGGACGACGCGCTAGCGCAGACACGGCTGGACAGTCGTCCGCCAGGCCTCGTCGACTTCTGCCATCAGCGCATCGAATGTCTGGTTGTTGCGAACGACGGCCGTCGCGTGCTGAAGCTTTTCCGCGATCGGACGCTGGGCCGCGACGCGCAGCTCGGCTTGCTCGGCCGTCATGGCACGCGTCGATTGAAGGCGGGCGATCTGCAGCGCGCGATCGCACACGACAACCCACACCGCGTCGCAGCGACGGTACAGGCCACCTTCGATCAGCCGAATCGCGTCGAGGACGACGACGCTGGCGGAGGTGTGCGCGATGCGATCGTCGATAGCCGCGCGCACGGACGGGTCCAGGATGCCTTCCAGCTCACGTAGCGCGGAGGCATCCTTCATCACGATGTCGCCCAGACGGCGGCGGTCGATCGTCCCATCGTCGCGCAGGAGATCGGGGCCGAAGCGCGCCGCGATCGCCTGGGTTTCTGGTGTTCCAGCCGCGTAGAGCTGGTGAACTACGTGATCAGCGTCGATGTACTCCGCTCCGTAGCGATCCACGAGCAGCTGGCCGACACTGCTTTTGCCACACGCGATGTTTCCGGTCAGTCCGAGGAGGAACGCGATGCGTCGAGTCTACGCAAGCCATATAAGCGACGTTGGCGTCGAAGCACAAACGCTACACTCACTCGCAGATCGAGATGCACCTGAAGCCCACCGCCGATAACACCATCGTCCTCAAGTCGCCACGCGAAATCGCTCTCATGCGCGACGCAGGCAAGCTGGTCGCCTCCGTCACCCGCGCGCTCGAACAGCAGGCCCAGGCAGGCATGACCACGCGCGACCTGGACGAGATCGCGGCCGAGATGTTCAGGGCGGTGGGGGCTGAATCGACCGCTCTTGGGTACTTCGGCTACCCGGGCCATATCTGCGTCTCGGTCAACGACGAGGTCGTCCACGGTATCCCCGGGCCGCGCAAACTCAAACGCGGCGACCTGGTCAAGGTAGACGTGGCCGCGCGTCTGAACGGTTATTGCGGCGACACGACGAGCTGTTTCGCCGTTGGCGGACTGGACACGCTGTCGACCCGAGCGCGACAGCTGGTCGAGGTCACGCGGGATGCCCTGTTCTGTGGCATCGCCGAGGCGGCGCCAGGCAACCGACTGAGCGACATCGGCGCGGCGATCGAGGCGCACGTGAACAAACACGGCATGTCGGTCGTGCGTGATTTCGTCGGGCACGGTGTCGGACGCAACATGCACGAGGCGCCGCAGGTGCACCATCACGGCCCCCCAGGGCGGGGACCCGTCTTGCGCCCGGGCATGTGTCTGGCAGTCGAGCCGCAGGTGAACCTCGGGTCGCCTGAGGTTCGGATGCTGGATGACGGGTGGACGGCGGTCACGGTGGACGGGTCGTTGAGCGCCCATTTCGAGCACACGATCGCGATCACCACAGATGGGCCGCGCGTGCTGACGCTGTCCGACGATCTGGACGGGGTGTCAACGGCCTGACTGGTCCAGAGCCAGCCTCGAGGCCTTTTGGAATACGAAGTCTTAAAATGCGGGCCATGTCCGTAACGGCCGCGCGGTCCTCTATCGACGACGCTTTCGAACGCCGCTTCGCGCGGTCGGCTGAGCTGTATCAGCGCTCTCGCGACTCGATCGCCGGCGGCATCACCCACGATAGCCGCAACTTCGCGCCCTTCCCCATCTACATCGACCGCTCCGACGGCGCTCGCAAATGGGACGTGGACGGCAACGAGCTGGTCGACCACTGGATGGGGCACGGCTCGTTACTGCTCGGCCACAACTATCCGCAGGTGACCGACGCCGTCGCCGAGCAGGTGCATCGCGGGACCCATTACGGCGCCTGCCACGAGCTCGAAGTGGCCTGGGCGGAACAGGTTGCGCGCATGATCCCGAGCGCGGAGTGGGTCCGCTTCACCATGAGCGGCACGGAGGCCACGATGCTGGCGATCCGTGACGCGCGCGCGTATACGGGTCGTGAGCTGATCATCCGCTTCGCGGGCCACTTTCATGGCTGGCACGACTACGCCATGGCCGGCTACCAGCCGCCATTCGACACGCCGACCTCGACGGGTATCCCTCGCGCGGTGGCTGATTCGATGCTCGTGGGGTATCCCAACAACATCGACTCCGTACGTGAGCTACTGGACTCGCATCCCGGCCAGGTCGCGGCGGTCATCCTGGAGCCCGGCGGCGGTTCGAATGGGATCATTCCGACCAACGTCGATTTCCTGAAGCAGCTACGCCAACTGACGTCCGAACGCGGGGTTGTCCTGATCTTCGACGAGGTCATCACCGGGTTCCGCTACAGCCCAGGCGGAGCGCAACAGGTGTACGGGGTTACACCCGACATGACCACGCTCGCGAAGATCGTTGCGGGCGGGCTGCCCGGCGGCGCGGTGGTCGGCAAGCGCGACATCCTGTCCGTCCAGACATTCAAAGGCGAGCTGCACAAAGATCGATTTGAACGCGTGCTCCAGCAGGGCACCTTCAACGCCAACCCGCTCTCCGCGGCAGCGGGCTTGACCGCGCTCCAGATCGTCGACGAGGGCTGGCCCACCGAGCGCGCCAATCAGGCTGGACAACAGCTACGTGACGGGCTGTGGGAGGTGATGGAGCGCCGCGGTGTCGCCGGCTCCGTGCTGGGCGAGTTCTCCGTGTTTCAGATCCTGCTTGGCGAAGGCATGGACGAGGCGGTCCAGTCGACCGACGTCCAGCGGCTCATGGCCGGGCGTGGAGCGGTGAACACGCTGCGAAAGGCGATGCTCCTGGAAGGCGTCGACCTGATGCGCTCGGGTGGTTTCACGTCGATCGTCCACGGCGACCGCGAACTCACGCACACCGTCCAGGCCTTCGACCGCGCGCTCGAGATGCTGCAACGGGAAAGCCTGGCCTAGCCCACGCCACAGTTCGCGAGGCCGTCGCAAGCTAGGGTTTGACTGGCGGGCTGGCGCAGCAGCTTCCGGATCCTTCAACTTTGTAAGTTGATTGTCCGGGCTAGACAGTCTCCAGGCCCACGTAGTTCTTGGCGAAGGCGACCGCGGCGTCCCGCGAGCTTGCCAGGTAGTCGAGCTCCGCCACTTGCGCGCGGTCCAGCAGGCCGCCGTCGGCGTCGCCGTGTTTGTGCAGGAGCGTGGTCAGGTACCAGGAGAAGTATTCCGCGCGCCAGACTCGCCTCAGGCAGTCCTCCGAATAACGGTCCAGCAGCGTGGTGCTCCCGTCCGCGTAAAACGCGGCGAGGGCCGCCGCCATGACGCGCGCGTCAGCCATCGCCAGGTTCATCCCTCGCGCGCCCGTGGGCGGCACGATGTGCGCGGCGTCGCCCGCCAACAGCAGCCGACCGAACCGCATCGGCTCGACCACGTAGCTTCGCATCGCCGTAATGCCGCGTTCGAGGATCGGTCCTCGATTGACGCTCCAACCTTCCGATGTACCCAGACGGGCTTGCAATTCGTCCCAGATGCGATCGTCCGGCCAGTTGTCGATCGGCTCGTCGGGCTCGACCTGCAGGTACAGCCGCGTGATCTGAAGCGAACGCATGCTGTGCAAGGCGAAACCGCGCGGGTTGCGCGCGTAGACGAGCTCGACGTCGTTGGGCGGTGCGGCAGCCAGAATGCCGAGCCAGGCGAATGGGTACTCGCGCTCGTAGACGTGCGCCTGACCGGCGGGCAGGCTCTGGCGGCTGATCCCGTGGAAGCCATCGCAGCCGGCTATGAAATCGCAGCGGATGGTATGTTGCCGACCGTCAAATTTGTACCGCACCTTGGGCTGGTCAGTGTCAAGGTCATGCAGGCTGACATCGAGCGCCCGGTAGATGCTAGCAGCGCCGCTGGCCGCCCGTACATCCATAAGATCACGGGTAAGTTCGGTTTGCCCGTAGATGATGACCGCCTTGCCGGTGAGCTGCTTAAAGTCAATCCGATGACGCTGACCGCGAAAAATGATGTCAATTCCGTT
>JAFAPL010000216.1 GCA_019247135.1 Chloroflexota bacterium
AGCGACGATGAGCAGCGGCAACCTTCCGTTTGGGTTCAGTCCGCTCGAGGGCGGCGATCCGGACCAGCCAGGAGGCGGTGACGACCTCACCGGCAAGATTCCCTTGTTTAACGAGCTGCAGCGGCTGCTCTCGTGGTCGGGTGGTCCGGTCAACTGGAATCTTGCGAAGCAGATTTCGATCTCGGCACTAGCCGCTGAACACCGCGCGGTAAGTCCTGACGAACGACGTGCCGTCGACGAGGCGGTGCGGCTCGGCGATCTCTGGCTCAATCAGGCCACCGACTTACCGTCGGGCATTCGCGAAACACAGGCGTGGACTCGCGTGGAATGGATCGAGCGCACCCAGCCCGTGTGGGCGGCGCTGTGCGATCCGGTGGCGGCCCGCGTTGTGAACGCGATGAGCTCGGCATTGCCAGAGCAGATCAAATCGACGGGATTCGCGACCGGGCCTATGGCTGGCGTGATGTCGCAGTTTGGTGGACTGCTGTTCGGCGCTCAGGTGGGTCAGGGCCTGGCGGAGATGGCGAAGGAGGTCGTTTCGAGCACGGACATCGGCCTGCCGCTGGGACCCTCCGGCGTCGCGGTGGTGCTGCCCGAGAACATGGCGGCGTTCGGTTCCGGACTCGAGCGGCCCGATGAGGAGATCCGGCTGTACTTAGCGCTCCGGGAAGCAGCACATCATCGGCTGTTCGGGCATGTGCCGTGGTTGCGCCAGCGGCTACTGGACGCGGTTGAGAGCTATGCCCGCGGCATCGTCGTCGACATGTCGGCGCTGGAACGAGCCATGACCGATATCGATCCCACGAACCCCGAGAGCGTGCAACAGGCGTTGTCCGGTGGGCTGTTCGAGCAGGAAAACACTCCGGAACAGACCGCCGCGCTGCGCCGCCTCGAGACCCTGCTTGCGTTGGTGGAGGGCTGGGTTGACACCGTGGTGTCCGCAGCTGCGACCGACCGCATGCCGGGCGCGGCAGCGCTGCGCGAAGCGTTGCGTCGGCGACGTGCCGCGGGTGGCCCGGCCGAGGAAACCTTCTCGACACTCGTCGGGCTGGAACTGCGGCCGCGCCGGCTACGCGAGGCTGCGACGTTGTGGTGGGCGGTCACCGAGAAGCACGGCATCACCGGACGTGACGGAGTTTGGGCGCACCCGGATCTATTGCCGGATGCGGACGACCTGGACGACCCGATCGGCTTCGCGCAGAAGCTCGGCGCGGACCCGCTCGCAGAGCTACCCGAAGCGGAAGCGCCGCCGCGCGCCGACGACCCCACCGCCGCCAATAAGCAGGTGGAGGCCGGAAGGCAGCCGCACGCAAGCGAACGGCCTGAGGTCGCCGAGCGACACGATGCCGCAAAGCAACCCGATGCTAATGACCCTTCCGACGCCGACCAGGCGTCGAACTCCGAAGAGCCGCCGCCCTCGTCCGGCACGCCGTCCAGCTAATCCATCAACGGGACGTCCACGAGAGACGCGGCGCTGACGGACGCGTCCGCATCGCCAAGGTCGTCGAGCAGGTCATCCCGGATCGCTAGCGACGCCGCCGCGCTCACGCCGTCGAGGTAACCGCGAGCACGCTCCGCCTTCGGATAGCGCGACACGAGGTGCCAGAACTCGGCGTTGTGATCGGCGATCAAGAGGTGTACGAGCTCATGCATCAGGACGTAGTCGAGTACCCACACAGGCATGGCGGCCAGCCGGAACGACACTCGGATCGTGCCATCGACAGGTGTGCACGATGCCCAGCGCGTACGCATTTCCTCGACCCACTTCACCGAGGCCGGCCGCGCCTTCCCACCGAGATACTGACGCGAAAGCGCCTCACATCGCGGTACGAGTGCCGCGTCCCCCCGAGACGCGGCGCGCGTCTCCTTCGCAACGACTCTCTCCACCATCTGCTGGACCCAGCACGCCTCCTCGCGCCGTGAGAACCGCGCCGGGATCAGTACGACGATTCGGCCGCCGTCTCGGTAGGCGGATACCGTTCGGCGCCGGCGCGGACTGCGGCGCACCTCGACCTCCGGAACGGGCATCGCGTCAAGTTAGCGCGCGGACGTATCAGGGAGCCGCGAACAGCCGGGTGTCGGAGAACGAGTTGCATGGCAGATCTCGCTGTTAACACCTATGTCCACAGCTGTGGATCCCAGCTGGGGATAACAGACGGCGACCGAACTGATACGTTCCGAATTCGCGCCGAAGCGGGTGCCCTGTGGCGCGGCGACCACCTTGGTCATCAATCCCGAGGATTGCGCGGACCAACCGGCTACACCGGCGATCGCTCGTTGGCGACTTCACGCGGCGCTTGCGCCGGCCTCAGAGCACTTTTCGCATGTGCACATCCTCGGGCTCGCGCTCGAACAGCTCTGGCAGCGGCCGCGGCATGAGCTCGAAGCCGCGACCCTGGTAGAAGCGCACCGTGTTCGCAGACGGCGTCGCCGACACGACCATCGACGAGTCGCCGGCAGCGCGCGCGACTTGCTCGAGCTCGCCGGACAGACGGCTGCCGATCCCCGCGGCGCGCCGCGTCCGGGTGACGTGGAGGAACGCGAGCTGCGCGACCGCCGGCCGCAGATGCGGCACGACGACGCCGATCCCGACCAGCCGTCCGTCGACGAAGGCGCCGAACGCCGTCCCACCCGCCTCGACATAGTGCTCGAGTTCGTCCCGCTTTGCTTCGACGGAGTGTTCGCCGGGCGCATCTGCGTCCCAGGCCGAAGCACTCCAGTCTCTGGGGCGCTTCACCAGCTCCGTTCCACGCTGTTCGTAGCGGAGATCAATGTGCTCAGTCCGATCGATCTCGCCGACGAGCGAGAGCTCGGTGCGAGCCAGCCGCCGTATCTCGACGCGTTCCTCACCGCGCACCGAGCGCACACCCGCCTCCCGTCTCGTCGCCACGTCCGCGCTGCGCCACGTGGTCACTCATTACGAGCGGTTCATGGCGCGCTTTGATGCTCCGAAGTCGACCGGCGGCCGATGTCCGCTGTGACAGCG
>JAFAPL010000232.1 GCA_019247135.1 Chloroflexota bacterium
TGCAGTACACCGACTGGCTCGGTCGCCTGCTCCAGGGTGACATGGGCAAATCCATTCGTACCGGCGAGCCGGTGTCGAACGTGCTGCTTCAACGCATCCCCGTCACCCTGTACGTCGGCTTCGGTGGGCTGCTCGTAGGCGTGCTGATCGGGTTACCCGCGGCGATCATTTCAGCACTCAGGCCCGGCACCAAATTGGACCTGGCGGGCACGGTGTTCGCCCTCGGTGGGATTGCCATTCCGAGCTTCTGGCAAGCGCTGATCTTCATCTATGTATTTGCGCTGGTGTTGCGGTGGCTTCCTCCAAGTGGCTACACGCCGTTCTTCGCGGACCCCGGAACCAGTCTGCGGATGTTGATCATGCCGGCGGTCGTTCTCGGCACCCACTCCGCCGCCGTGATCATGCGCCAGGCGCGAGCCGCGCTACTCGAAGTACTCGAGCAGGAATACGTCATCGTCGCGCACGCCAAAGGCCTGCGCGAGTTCCGGATCGTGATGGTGCACGCGCTGAAGAACGCGATGATTCCCATCGTCACGATCCTCGGTCTGCAGGTCGGCAACCTGGTCGCGGGCGCGGCGATCACCGAAACCATCTTCGCCATTCCCGGTGTTGGACGCGCCGCTGTCGACGCCATCTTCTTCCGCGACTTCCCGGTTCTCCAGGGTGCGGTGATCGTACTGACGGTCGGCGTGATGCTGGCGAATCTCCTGGCCGACATCGCGTACGCATATTTCGATCCGCGAATCCGGTTTTCGTGAACTGAGATGACGTCGTCATCCAATCCCGCGCTCGTTGGTGACCAGACCGCACCAGCGATGTTTGCCCAACGCGTCACGGGCGCGAATCAGTTCCGGCGTTTCATGCGTCAGCTGCTCTCGACGCGCCTGGTGCCGGTTGGGTTGGTGATTCTGGCGATCGTCGTGTTCTGCGCGCTTTTCGCGAGCGTCATCTCCCCCTATTCGCCTGATGAGCAGGACTACACCCAGCTGACCATGCCCCCATCCCTTGAACACCTGTTGGGAACCGATGATGCCGGGCGCGACGTCTTGACGCGGATTATCTATGGTTCTCGGGTCTCGCTCGAGGTGGGCATCATCGCGGTTGGCATCGCGCTGACGTTTGGAGTCGCGTTCGGGCTGATCGCCGGGTACGTGGGTGGAAAGCTGGGTACGGTGGTGATGCGCGTAATGGACTCCATTCAGGCGTTCCCGTCGCTCATCCTGGCGCTGGCGATTACCGCGGCGCTCGGGCCGGGCATCGGCAACGCGATGATCGCGATCGGCGTGACCTCGATTCCCACCATCGCGCGCCTCACGCGTGGCCAGACCCTGTCGGTGCGAGAACGCGAGTACGTGACGGCTTCTCGCGTCGCCGGCGCATCGGCAATGCGCATTGTGCTCAAGGACGTGTTCCCCAACATCACCAGTCCGATCATCGTCCAGGCCACGCTGTTGACCGGCACGGCGATCGTGACGGAAGCCGCGTTGTCGTTTCTGGGTGTCGGAGTGAGACCGCCGACGCCGACCTGGGGCTCCATGTTGCAGGCGGGCTCCCAGGTCCTCGAGACCGCGCCCTGGCTGGCGTTCGCGCCAGGCATCGCGATCTTTCTGACCGTGCTCGCGTTCAACTTCGTGGGCGACGGCCTGCGTCGAGCAATGGACCCGCGCCTGCAGCGTCGAGCCAGCAGCTAGTACCGGGCCGGCGCAAGTCCGTCCGGAGTTCCGACCCACTCCCCCCGCCAGCGGTAGTTGAACCTCCGGCTTGCGCCTCGGGGGCGCGGGCAAAACTCCGTCAGTCCGCCAGCGCCGGCAGGACCTCGTTCATCACGCAATCGAGCTGGCCGAACTGGTCCCAGCTCGTCATCCGCAGTGTCACCTCGTCGAATCCGAGTTCCCTGTACACCCGCAGATGCTCGATGCACTCGGCCACCGACCCGCACGCGGTCCATCCCGCGACCGACTCGGGTGAGTAATCGGTCGTGTAGTAGGTGTCCAGGAACCGCTTGGATTCGGCAATTGCGGCCGCACGATCTGGATTGACGTTGATGTTGTGATACAGATGCGTCTCGATGCTCGCCGGGTCCCGCCCCTCGACCTCGGCGATCCGCCGCAGCTCCGCCATTCGCCAGCCGACGTCCCGCGGCTCCCACAGCGACGTCTCCCAGCCATCCGCGTGCCGTACAATGCGTCGCAACGTCCGTCGAATCGCCTCCTGATCGCCAGGCGGTGGATTGTTGGCGATCCAGATGGGCGGCCGAGGTTTCCGCGCCGGCTTCGGGTCGATGCTGATGCCTTCACACCGATAGTGCCGACCCTCGTAGGTCACGTCGTCCTCGGTCCACAGTCGCTTTACCAGCTCGATCCATTCGAGCATTCGCTGCACGCGGTCGCGGCGTTCCAGTCCGTACAGCTCACCCTCGATCCGTCCGCCCGCCTGGGGGATGATGCCCGTGCACACCACGAGCACCGTTCGCCCCTGCGCGAGCAAGTCGAGGCTGGCCCACTGGTATGCGAGTAGAACCGGATCGCGCAGGGGAAAGCTCGCCATACAGGCGGGCCCGAGACGAACGCGTGAGGTTCGGGCAGCAATGCCGCTGAGCAACGCGATCGACTCCATGCGTGGTTTGCCCAGCAGCGAATCACCCACCCACACCGACTGAAAAACATCGGACGCGTCGGCCGTCTCGGCCATGCGCAACATCAGCTCTGGTGTGGTGACGCCGAACAGGACGCCGCGGTTCGGCAGAGTCAGTCCGAAGCGCATCAGGGTTCTCCTCGTTGTCCGACGGGGTGCGCGAACGTGCTACTTACGGCCGCCGGGTTGACGCGTTCATTAGACTGCCATGTGGCCGAGTCCGACCCGTCCGCTGAGCAACCACCAGAGACGACTCCCGCGGCCGCTCCGCGCAGGTCGCGTCGCAGATTTCCGAATTGGCCGTGGTTGATCCTGCTGGCCGCGGCGCTGCTCGGCATCGTGGTGGGTACGACGCTCGGTTTGCGCAGCACGAGCCTGTTCACAGGCCAGCCCGCGCAGGCGGTAGCCAGGCCGACGATCGTGATCGGCGCGGCGCCGTCGCCCTCGCCCATCGCGGGCACGATTCGCGGCTCGCCATCGCCGGCTGGCTCGCCAATCGCGCAAGTGCCCGGGCCATCCGACCAGGGTACTCAGGATTACGAGGTCGAAGCGGGTGACACCATGCGATCCATCGCCCAGAAGGTGTATGGCGATCCGGAAGAGTGGCGGCGGATCTACGACGCGAACCGCGATGTCGTCGGTTCGAACCCGGACAACGTCCAGGTCGGCATGCACCTGAAGATCCCGCAAAGCTAGCCCGGCCCTCCGGAGTGTCGACCCACTCCCCCAACCCCCTCTCCCTCCAGGGAGAGGGGGTGAGGGGGTGAGGGGGACCCCCCCAACAACAGCATTTCCCCGCCGGGCGGTACTAGTGACTCGCGGCTTTTGCGGCCCCGGCAACGTGGTTGTACGTTGCGACGGCATCCTGGTCGGACCCGCCGCCCCAGCCCGCGTTGCGTAGCTCGTCCCGGATCTGCGCGAGCGTCTTCGAACCATTCGGTGTCGACACCGTCGTTGGTCCCGCGGGCGCCGCTTGCGCGGGCGGTGCGGCCGGAGCAGCTGCCGGGGCCGTCGGCGCCGAGGACCCTGAGGACCCTGAGGACGCTGACGCCGCTGACGGGGCTGCGGGCGCTGCCGCCGCGGCAGGCTGCAAGCTGCCGCGTACTCTGTTGACCGCCGCAGTCACGCTGCCCGCGTCCGGTGCGCCGCCAGTTCCAACCAGCGTCACGTTGTGGCCCGGGTCATAAATACTCTTCAGCACCAGATCCCGCTGCGGGCTCCCGTCATTCGGGATCACGTGGCGTGTGAGGACCACCTGGAAACCATCTCGGGCAGTCTCGACCGGAATGATGCGGCCCCACTGCATCAATGGCTCTTGCTGGACGTCCGGCGTCGTGTCGGGTTTGACCGTGTTCGAGATCACCGGATCCTCAACCTGGACCTTCCACGGCGGCTTCCGGCCGTACAGCCTGAAGGTCACGTGCGAAGCGTCGCTGCTCGCCTGAATGAGCACGTAGTCCTTGGTCGGGTTGATCCACTTGAGGTCCAACCCCGCGTCCGAGTCAACGGTCGCGTCGAGGCCGACGATCCCACGCGACGTGTAGGACGGAATCCAGTACAGGTGCCAGTAGCGTTCCTCTAACTGATACCCGGCCCAGTACACCGGCTGGAACAATGTCGTGGCGACCTGACAGATACCACCGGCCACGCTCGGAACCGTGTGCACCGCGCCCTGCGCGCCCGTGGTCAGCCCGAAACCCCATTGGTAGCCGGCCTCGATCGTCGTCGGCCCGACTTCCTTGTTGAACGAGAACGTGCCGCCGGGCGGCACCACCACCCCATTCAGCCGCTGAGCGGCAAGCTGGATGTTGTGCGCCTTCTCAGGAATCGAGCCGGCGAACGAGGTCGTGCTCTCGTCGATGAGCTCGCGGATGCCCAGGCTCGCGCCGCCGTCGTCCGACGTGACCGCGGGCTTGAGTGTCGTGATCGGCAGTTGAATGGTGTGCTCGCCACTCAGTATCTGCGTCTCGATGGTGTTGCTGGACGCTTGTCGATCGAGTCCGCTGCCATCGCGACTCGGCCGGATGGTGGTCAATGTCGAACCGTCGTAGGCGAATCGAGCATCGAGGGCTGGCTGATTCACGTCACTGGCGATCTTGTCGACCCACGTCTGGACGGTGTCCGTGTTGATGTCGACGCTCGCTGGCCCCACACCATCGGATGCGTTCAGCACGATCATGCCGAGCAGGTCGGCAGTTTCCAGCGTGTAGCCGCGGTCGCCTGCCTTCACCTGGACCGGCTCGTGATTGAAGATCCGCGTCAGCTGGTCGCGCGCGACGGCGACCTGTTCCGTCGTGACTTTGGGCTGGAGCGTGCGCGTGACGAGGCTCACGCTGGTGTCGCCCGTCTCGAGCGCTGCCGCGACCGCCGCTCGCGAGGCGGCTTGATCGAGCTCGACGCCTGTGCTGGAAGGCGAAAACTGGACGCTGCCATCGTCGCCAACGCTCAACTCGGCGTTTCGCGCAGGAGTGTAGATGGTGCTGCCGATCTGCGACATGAGGCCGTCGACGTTCGAACCGTCGGCGTACTCGGCAACAGGTACCTCGATGCCGCCGCGCAGGGAGGTCACCTTCGCACTCAGTGAGGCAAACGGTGCGTCATCGCGACCGACGGCGTATGCGTCGCGGGCGAGCTCGGCCGGGTCGAGCGGTACGCCAAGCTGACGTGGCGTCGTGGTCCATGTCTGGTCGCCTGCCTTGAGCTGCAGCGGCTCATCGAGGATGGCCGCCGTGCGCGAGTTGAGTCGCGCTTTTGCTTCGTCGACGGTCAGTCCGCCGGTCTGGACGCCGAGGACTGTGACGCCGGGGCTGACACGATTCGCTGTTGCGAATTGAAAGCTGGCGAAGGTTGCTAATGCGAAGATGACGAGCGCTGAGCCGCCGATTGCGATGCCAAGACCAAGCCGCATGCCGGCGCTTCTTTTACCATGACGTCACAGGCGCGTCGCGAATCGCCGCCGGCTCTCAGGCAGCCTCTCTGGCCTGGCCCTGCGCTAGCCCGGATCTCGAGGCGGCAACCTGCGGGCCGTAGCTGAGAGTCGCTTAGAGCATCCGTGTCGGCCACATCAGCGTGCGCCACATGTGCGCGACGGGGCTCCCGTCAAATCCAAGCCCCTCCTCGGGCTGACGGAAGTTACGTCCCAGCACGTCCTCGAACTCCTCCAGCTCAACTCGCACGTTCGGATCGAATGAGTACAGATCGTTGAGCGTGATCAGCCGGCTGGTCATGTACCACTTGTGGTTGCGCGCTTCGCGGTACGCCGCGTCGATGTACGGCTCGGGCTTGTAGTCCGCCCCGAACAGCCGAATGTACTGCTCGGGATACTCGTACCCGACCGACTCGTCAGGATAGAACCGCAGCGCCTGGTGGTATCGAATCGCCCAGCTGATCTCCGCGTCGACGTACGGTTCGACCAGCTGCGCGCCCCAGTACCCGTGATCGGCCTGGATGAACCCGACGACGCCGATGTCATGCAGCAGGCAGGCGGCGACCACCTTTTCGGGGTAGCCGTTCTTGCGCGCCAGATTGGCGCTCTGAAGCAGGTGCTGAACCCCACCCTGGCGGAATCGCAGGCGGAAGAAGTCGAGGATGGTCGGCTTCTCCGGCATCTTCGGCAGACGCGGATCCGCGCCCTGGAGCATGTGCTGGCCAGGCTTCAACTGCGGTCTGGTCACGCCGACGCGCGGATCGATCTCACCCATGGTGTAGAGCGGTGACCTCGACGGAATGAGGTCGAGGGTCTTCATCATCTCGTCTTCGAGCTCGTCGGCGATCTCCGATGGCGTCTTTGCCTGTGTCTGCATGTAGCTGATTAAACCCCTTGCTGGCAATGTACTACCTGGGCGCTCAGCCGCGCCGCGAATCGATGCGCACCATGCCCTTGCTGCCGTCAACAGTCACGGTCATGCCATCCCGAATGGCCGTCGTCCCGACGTGCGTTCCGACCACGGCCGGCAAATGAAACTCGCGCGCGACGATCGCGCAGTGGCTCAAGATCCCGCCCGAGTCGGCCACGATGCCGCTCACGGTTGCGAACATCGGCACCCAGGTTGGCACGGTCATCTCGCAGACCATGATGTCGCCCTGCTGCAGCTTGCTCGCTTCCACCAGTGATCGCACGACCTTGGCCGTGCCCTGGACAGTGCCGGGCGACGCCGCTACGCCGGTGATCACGTCAGGATCGCTGCTGGGCTCGACGGGCAGAAGACCGAGCATCTTGTCGACCAGCGCGACGAAGAACGGATCGGGGTTGGCGGGCGTCGGCTCGCCGAGGTGGTCCGGCGGCACGATCCTGGCCGACTCTTGCATCGACGAACGCCGCTGCGCGACCAGGTCCTTCCATCCGCCGTCCCCGGAGAGCGCCTGCCGCAGCTCATCCGTATATAGGAAGAAGACGTCGTCGACCGCGTCGAGCATGCCGCGCTCGGTCAGCCGCTCTCCGACCGCCAGCAAGAAGCGACGAAACGTGGCCACGCTCATCTGGTCGATCCAGAAGCTGTGGTCTTCGGTGACCTGCAAGTTGTACCTGGAGGCCTGCATGAGCGCATCGAACCGCGCCAGCTTGTCTGGATCGTTTGCGAGCTTGGCGTGCACTGCCCGTACGAGCTCGTCGCGCCGCTTCGTCGCACGATCCAGGCTCAGGGCTGGATCGTCGTCGTCGCCGAGCCGCAGATAGCCCTGGATCGTGTTCAGCGGAATCGACGGCTCTTCGCGCCACGTCCTTTCGGCGAGCTCGTAGATCCCGTCGCTGCGCCAGCCAAACTCATCCAGATAGACCCTGAACTGCTCGAGAAAGTCGGTGCCCTCGAGGGCGGCGACGATCGCGCCCGGTTCGGTCTGTTCGAAAATCCTCGTCAACTCTGGGCTGGCTTTCACGCTGCGGCTCAGGCGCCACAAGCCTTCGCTCGC
This sequence comes from Chloroflexota bacterium, assembly GCA_019247135.1. The sequence goes on from JAFAPL010000232.1 coordinate 7,543, forward strand.
CTCAACGGATTTGGTCCGATGGCCTTGCAACAGCTGCCACGCTTCGTTCGGGTCCTCCGGCTGCATCTCGCGGTTGTAGAACTCCATCAAGGCCGTAGCAGGCACCAGCGAGAGGTTGATCCAGCCGTGGATCGTCCAGAAGTACACGTTGTGTTTGAACCAGTCCTCCAGCTCCGACTGCAGTTGCTGGTCGCTCATGGAGGCGTAGTCCGCTGTGCGCCCATGCTCCAGGATGGGTAAGAGTGAGGGCTCCCATTCCTTTACCCAGCGCTCGCCGATCCCAGCCGCGATCTGGTCGAGCTGGGCTGCGTACTCGTCGATGTTGGTGGTCGGCGGAGTGAAAGTAGGATCTGGCACGAACGCGGCGTACGCGTAGTTGTTGACCATGCGGCAATTCAGGGCGAGCGTCGAGCCGAATGCGTGCTGGGCGATGGTGAAACCCTCGGCCATGGCCATCACGACGGCGTCGCCCGCCAGCGGCGTGAGCGGCCGCGGCGCATGGATCTTGTCCCAGTCCCAGTAGCCTTCGATCTCGTTCGGCTGGGGAAACTGCAGCTGGTGCGTCAGCGTAGACACGATGGTTTGACCTCCTCCCGACGCGCGATGCTACACCGGCTGCGCGCGGGCATCGCAGTTGCCGGGCGTGTAGCGAACCTCACCTCCAGGCTGTGACGCCGGTGACAGCCGTGCCGAGCGGCAAGCCGTAGCGTGACTGCATCACCAAATCGGGAGGCGTCCCATGTTGCAGTACCACTACGCCGCAGAGGTCGAATACCGAGAATGGCTACGCGAGTTCAACCGGCGCGCCGCTCGAGGTGAGTTCGTCCGCCACGACCTGGAGCAACGCCCGGCTGAGGAGTCACGCCCGAGAATCGAAGCGTGGATCGCGAAGCCAGTGCTCGAACCACAAGCATAGCCTGACTCGCACCTCTACCCGCTGAGAGCTTCCCAGCCCTCGTTCACCTTTTCGCTCCCTCGCAAGGGACCTCCGAGTGGGACATTTCAAGGGGCTCCGCCCCTTGATCCCCCTCGAGAGAATTTCTTCCCTCTTGCTGGCCAGGGCACTTGCGAGGGGATTTTCAAGGGGCCGAGCCCCTTGACCCCCTCGGAGAGTGGGTCGCCCAGCGCACGCATGCGCTACGATCGCAAGCAACCACCGCACCGCGGAATACACTCGACCCTCGTTTAGTTCTAAACAATAACCATGCCTGCGATCACCGTCGACAATACCCTGCTCCTCCCGCGCATCACTGCCGCCCAGCCCGGCGCCGAAGCTCGCCCCGTCAAAACCATCACCACCGCCCCGCGCGGCTTCGAAGGTGAAGGCTTCCCCGTCCGTCGCGCCTTCGCCAGCGTGCCCCTCGAAGACCTCGACCCATTCATCCATCTCGACCAGATGGGTGAAGTCGAGTACTCGCCCGGCGAAGCCAGGGGCACCT
>JAFAPL010000265.1 GCA_019247135.1 Chloroflexota bacterium
CATCTCGATCGAACTGATCCGCGCACTGGGTCCGTCGACGCCGACCCTCGGGGTGTGCCTCGGACATCAGGCCATCGCCGAAGCGTTCGGGGGTGAAGTTGTGCGCGCACCCGAGCTCATGCACGGCAAAGCCTCCCGGGTGCACCACGACGGTCGGGGCGTACTGGAAGGAATCCCGAGCCCCTTCTCGGCCGTCCGCTACCACTCACTGTGCGCGGCACCCGAGCGGGTGCCCGATGTTCTGGAGGTCACCGCCCGCACGGACACGGGCGTCATCATGGGCGTGAAACACCGCGAGTACCCCGTCCATGGCGTGCAGTTTCATCCCGAGAGCATCCTGACCGAGCACGGCAAAGAGCTTCTGAGCAATTTCTTGCGCGTCCGCGCGGCGGTGCCCGCATGAACATTCGAGAAGCGCTGGCCAAGTTGGTCAGCGGTCACCACCTGACCCGCGAAGAAGCACGCGCGGCAATGCGCACGCTCGTCGAGGGCGACGCGACGCCATCGCAGATCGCGGCGTTCGCGATCGCCTTGCGGATGAACGGCGAAACGGCCGAGGAGATCGCCGGACTCGCTGAAGTGATGCGTGCCGCCGCGACCCAGGTCGAAGCTGGATCGAGCGTGATGGACGTCGTCGGTACGGGCGGCGACGGCTCCGGCACGCTGAACATCAGTACGCTCAGCGCGCTGATCGTCGCGTCGGCGGGCGGACAGGTCGCCAAACACGGCAATCGCAGCGTCACCAGCGCCTGCGGCGCGGCCGATTTCCTCGAGGCCGTCGGTATCGCGATCGATCTGCCGCCGGAGGGCGTGGCGCGCTGTGTGGCCCAGACGGGCTTCGGCTTCATGTTCGCGCCGCAGTACCACCCGGCTATGCGGCACGCCATCGTGCCCCGGCGCGAGATTGGCGTGCGCACGGTCTTCAACATCCTGGGTCCCCTGACGAACCCCGCTCGCGCGACACGCCAGTTGACCGGCGTGGCCGTGCCGGGGCTTGGCGAGACGGTGGCGCGCGTCCTCGCACTCCTCGGGTCCGAGCACGCGATGGTGGTCCATGGCGAAGATGGCCTGGACGAGATCTCACTGGGTGCCCCGACCCTGGTCCATGAAGCTCGCAATGGCGAGGTCAGGTTTTCGACGATCGAGCCGAGCATGTTCGGCCTCGCGCCGGCGCCCACGGACGCAATACGCGGCGGCACCGTGGAGACGAACGTGCGCATTGCTCGCGCGGTGCTCGAAGCCGTGGCTGGCCCGCCGCGCGACGTCGTCCTCCTGAACGCCGGTGCCGCGCTGTACGTCGCCGGGCTGGCCGACTCGATCGCCTCGGGCATCGAGGGTGCCCGAGCGGAGCTCGATTCCGGCCGGGCAAAAGCCAAAGTGGAAGAGGTCGCGGCGGTTTCGCAGCGCATCAAAGTCGATCTGACGCGCACCGCCGAAGTGAGCGGCTGACGATGATCCTGGATGCCATTCTGGCAAATACGCGCCGCGAGCTCGAGGAGCGCAAGCAACGCGTGCCGCTCTCGGAACTCGCGCGTGCCGCCTCGGACGCGCGTGCACCGCTGGCCTTCGCGCCCGCACTTCGGGCGCCGGGCGTATCGATCATCGCCGAAGTGAAACGTCGCTCACCCTCAGGCGGCGAGATTCGGCCGGGCGCGTCGGCCGCCGACCTCGCCGCCATGTATGCCCGCGGCGGCGCGTCGGCCATCTCAGTGCTGACCGACTCTCGCTACTTCGGCGGCAGCGCTGAAGACCTGGTCGCCGCGAAGCACACGGCCGACCTGCCCACCCTTCGAAAAGACTTCATCGTCGATCCGTATCAGGTGTACGAGGCGCGCGCCATGGGCGCGGATGCAGTCCTGCTCATCGTGCGCGCACTCGCGGCAGCCGAACTGCGCGACCTGCTCGCGCTGACACACGACTTCGGTTTCGCCGCGCTCGTCGAAACGCACAACGCTTCCGAGGTCGAGGCGGCTCTTGATGCAGGCGCCGAGATCGTGGGCGTCAACAACCGCGACCTGGACACGCTCGTGACGGACGTTTCGCTCGCGCCGAAACTGCGGCGCCTGGTTCCGGCTGACCGTGTCTTCGTTGCGGAAAGCGGTATCTCGCAGCCGGACCAGATTGCTGCCCTGGCCCGCGAAAACGTCGATGCGGTCCTGATCGGCGAATCACTGCTTCGCTCAGACGATCCGCCGGGCAAACTGCAGGCGCTGGTTGCGGCCGGTGCGCCCGCGCGAGCCGGCCGATGACCCTGGTGAAAGTCTGCGGCATAGGGTCCGTGGAAGATGGTCGCGCTGCGCTCGATGCGGGCGCCGACCTCCTGGGCTTCATCTTCTGGCGCCCTGGAAAACGCTACGTCCCGCCCACTGAAGCGGCGCGCATCGTCGACGCGCTTCGCGCGCATGGACGCACGTGGTCAGCCGTTGGCGTGTTCGTCGATCCCGAGCCGAGCGAGGTCGAGGCGGCTGCGCGCCTGTGCGACCTCGATTACGTCCAGCTTTCCGGGAACGAGACGCCAGCGCTTGTGCGACACGTGCAACAACGGACGATCAAGGCGGTGCATGTGCGACCCGACAAAGAGGCGCAGGCAGCACAAGATGTCGAGCGCAATGCCTTCGGGGCCGACATGTATCTCCTCGACACGCACGCCGAAGCGATGCCAGGCGGCACGGGCGTCCCATTCGAATGGCCCGCGCTACGAGCGGTCGGATCGAACTGTCTGGTGGCGGGCGGCCTGCGACCCGACAACGTGACCCGCGCGCTTGAAACCCTGTTACCGCTCGGCGTCGACGTCAGCAGTGGTGTCGAATTCTCTGAGTCCGACGGCCGCCGCCGCCAGCGAAAGGATCCACGCTTGATCAATGCATTTATGGAGGCCGTCCGAAGTTATGACGCTCGCCTCGGCTAACCCCAACCTCACCAGCCGCGGTCGCTACGGACCCTACGGTGGCCAGTACGTCCCTGAAACCATCATGCCCGCGTTGGCCGAGTTGGAAGAGGGCTATCGGCAGGCGCTGGCCGACGACTCATTCACCGCCGAGCTGCAGCGCTTGCTGCGAACGTACGTTGGGCGGCCGACACCGCTGTACGAAGCAAGCCGATTCGCCGAACACATCAGCTCGGGCCCAGTCTGGCTCAAGCGTGAGGACCTCGCGCACACCGGCGCACACAAGATCAACAACGCGGTCGGACAGGGATTGCTCGCGCAGCGCATGGGCAAGCACCGCGTCATCGCCGAGACCGGTGCCGGCCAGCACGGGGTTGCGGCTGCCACGATCTGCGCAAAGCTCGGCCTCGAGTGCATTGTCTACATGGGCGAAGAGGACATGCGCAGACAAGCCGTCAACGTCTATCGCATGCGTCTCCTGGGCGCGGAGGTGCGGCCTGTCGCGACCGGCACGCGCACGCTGAAGGACGCGATCAACGAGGCGTTCCGCGACTGGGTCACGACGATCGAGTCCAGCTATTACCTGCTCGGCTCCGCGGTTGGACCGCATCCCTACCCCGAGATCGTGCGCCAATTTCAGAGTGTGATCAGCAACGAAGCCCGCGCCCAGTCGCTTGCCGCGTTCGGTCGATTGCCTGACCGCGTCGTGGCGTGCGTCGGTGGCGGCTCGAACGCGATCGGAACCTTCTCGGCCTTCATTGAAGATCGTTCCGTCAAGCTGATCGGGGTAGAGCCGGG
>JAFAPL010000395.1 GCA_019247135.1 Chloroflexota bacterium
GAGAAGAAGCACAACATCCAGCTTGCGGCGGATCGGTTGAACGGCGTTGTCGTGGCGCCCGGTCAAACCTTCTCGTTCAACGACTCAGTTGGTCCGACGACGATCGACGCCGGCTTCCAGTGGGGCTTCGCGATCGAGTCGGGAAACAACGGCCCGAAGACGGTGCCCAGCGTGGCCGGCGGTATCTGCCAGGTCGCGACGACGCTGTTCCAGCCGGTGTTCTGGGCCGGCTATCAGCTCGAACAGCGCTACTGGCACCTGTACTGGATTCCCGCGTACACCTCGCGCGGTGTGGTCGGCCTGGACGTCACCGTCGATGGCGACTCAGGACTCGACTTCAAATGGACCAATACGACGAAGGACTACATTTTGATTCAGTCGGCCAGCGACGATTCGAATGTGTACTTCGCGCTCTACGGCAAGAAGCCGCCGTGGAAAGTCAGCGTCGACGACGCGGTCATTACCAATCGCACGCCGCCAGACACCCGTCCGATCGCCCAGCCCGAGCCGACGCTGCCGTGGGGCCGCTCGCTCGTGGTCGAGACGGCACGTGACGGGTTCGACGCGGAAGTCAAACGGCACGTCATCCCCGACGACGGCAGCAAGGCCCGCGACCTGGACCTGAAGAGCACCTACGAGCCCGCGCACACCGTGACCCTGGTTGGCACGGGCGGCAAGCCCGCCAGCGCGGACGTGGACGCGGCGCTGCAGCGTGCGGCCGACGCGTTGAAGCCAGCCCAGCCGAAACCTGCCGCAACGGCGGCGCCTGCGGCGACGAGTGCGTCGGCGGCGACGACGGCCGTGGCGCCGACGAGCGCTGCCGCGCCAGCGACGCCCGTTGCCAAGCCAACTGCCCCGCCCGCAACGTCTGCGCCCGCGACGTCCGCGCCGACGGCCGCGGCCGCGAAACCCCAGGCGACCGAGAAACCGCAGGCCACCCAGAAACCGCAATCAAACGGCATCGCGCCCACGCCGACACCCGGTCACTGACCCGCCTCTGGACGCGGCCAGGGGCGACTCGATCAGGGCGCCGCGTCGCTCGACACGCGACGGCCACGCCCGTTACGGTGAGAACCGTGGCACGCGGGGGGCGCCGGTCCAGGCGCGGTCAAGCTCGACGAGACGGAACACGCTCACCGCGTACGGACCAATCGGTCGACGGGGCAAATGTCGGGCGCGGGAATACACGCGTCTGGAGTACAGCGCGACGTGGCGAGGATCGCGGACCGCTGGTACGTGACGTATCCGCTGGTGGCGTCGTCTACCGTCGGCTCGACGACGAGGCGCCTGTTGAGATTGCGCTTGTAGGTCGCTTGCGTCCAAAGCGCTGGGCGCTCCCCAAGGGCACGCCTGAAGTCGGAGAGACGCTCGAGGGCACCGCAGTCCGCGAGGTGGGCGAAGAGACGGGCTTGCTCGTCCACATCGAGCAACCGCTCGATCAGATCCAGTACTGGTTCATCTGGGGCGGCGTGCGCCACTTCAAAACCGTCCATTTCTATCTCATGCAGATGACGGGCGGGGACACGGCGAATCACGACGGCGAATACGACGTGGTCGAGTGGTTTCCCATCGGCGAAGCACTGCGGCGCCTGTCGTATCCGAACGAAGCGCGCGTGGTCGATAAAGCCCAACAAGTACTGGGCAGCTAGCTCTCGGCGGCAGCTTTGCGTGCTGCGGCATACACGTCGGCGAGCGGGAGGCCGTGCGCGCCGGCGATCTGCGCGCAGTCTTCGTATTCGGGCGAGATCGTCTCGCGCTCGCCAAGTTGTTTGATTTTGACGCGCACGTCGCCCCAGGGCGTGCTCACGCTGCGCTGGCTGCGCGCTGCGATTCGGCGCTCGATCATCTGCATACGTACGCCGAGAGCGCTGGTGTGCTCGAGCACCAGCCTCGCGAGGCGTTCTGAGTCTGCTGGTGCCGCCAGCACACGCAGCAGGACGCCCGGGCGGTTCTTCTTCATCTGCAGCGGAGCGAACGCCACGTCCAGCGCGCCCGCTTCAAGCAGCCGTTCCATGGCGTACCCGAGCTCTTCAGGCGTCGCGTCGTCCAGGTTGGTTTCGATCTGCATCACGGTGTCCCGCATCAGCGGGCCAGCCCGGCCACGACCCACAAGCACTCGCACGGCGTTCGGCCAGGCCGGCTCGCGGCTGCCAAACCCATAGCCCACCTTGTCGACGGTACCGACCGCGGCCGCGTCTTCGAAGCGCGCTAACACCGTCAAGAGCGCAGCCCCCGTCGGTGTGACCAGCTCGCCCGTCTCGCCCGCGTGTGGCGCCGCACGAACAGGCGCCTGTGCCCGTCGCATCAGCTCGAGCGTCGCCGGCGCAGGCACCGGAATCCGACCGTGCTGGCTGTTGGCCCACCCGCTGCCAAGCGGCAAACCCGAGCAATACACGTCCTGGACATCCAGCAGCTGCAGGCCGAGCACAACGCCGACGACGTCCACGATCGCATCCAGCGCACCCACCTCGTGAAACTCGACCTCCTGTGGGGAGGTGCCATGAATGAACGCCTCGACCTCCGCCAGGCGCTGGAACACCTGCGCAGCGCCCTCGACGACCGATTCGGGCAGCGCGCCGCCGCGCACGATCCGCAGCACATCCGCGAGATGCCGATGTGGCTGGTCCCGCTGATCGACGCGTACGAGCGCGCGCGTGCCATGCAGTCCGTGCTGCTGGACTGCGTTGGTTTCGATGCTCCAGCTCTCGACCCGCAGCGCCTGCAGCCCCGTGCGCAGCGCATCCAGTGAGAGCCCCGCGTCCAGTAGCGCGCCGAGCAGCATGTCGCCCGAGGCGCCACTGAAACAGTCGATGTACACCGCCCGCGGCACGTCCGAAGGCTACCGCGCTCAGCCGTCATGGTCCCGCCGATGAGACGTGAACGATCGTCGTGGTCCTGCTATGCTTAGCCGTACACCCGTACATACATCGAGAGTTGTACGGGTATGTAGCCGTACATTCGCAGGAGAGTGCCCACATGACGGTCGATCCCATCGCGCCTACGCCCCCGACCAGCAACGGCCACGCACCAGAGACCGGCACCTGGACCGCCAAACGTGGCCTCGCCCAGATGCTCAAGGGCGGCGTCATTATGGACGTCGTCACGGCTGAACAGGCCAGGATCGCCGAGGAAGCCGGCGCTGTCGCCGTCATGGCTCTGGAACGCGTCCCCGCCGATATCCGTCGCGACGGTGGCGTCGCCCGCATGTCCGATCCGGAGCTGATCCGTCAGATCATCGATGCAGTCACGATCCCGGTCATGGCCAAGGCGCGCATCGGCCACTTCGTCGAGGCACAGGTGCTCGAAGCGCTCGGCGTCGACTACATCGACGAGTCCGAAGTCCTGACGCCGGCTGACGAGGAACACCACATCTACAAGCACGCCTTCAAAGTCCCGTTCGTGTGCGGCGCACGCGATCTGGGCGAAGCGCTGCGGCGCATTGGCGAGGGCGCGGCGATGATCCGCTCGAAGGGTGAGGCGGGAACAGGCGACGTGGTCGAAGCCGTGCGCCACATCCGCGCGATTACGTCGCATATCCGCCGCCTGACAACGCTTGGCGACGACGAGCTGATGCATGAAGCCAAGCAGCTTGGCGCGCCATACGAGCTGGTCAGGCAGGTTGCCAGGGACGGTCGGCTGCCGGTTGTGCTCTTTACGGCGGGCGGTATCGCGACCCCATCCGACGCCGCCTTGATGATGCAGCTAGGCTCGGAAGGCGTCTTCGTCGGCTCGGGCATCTTCAAGAGTGGCGATCCAGCCCGTCGCGCGGCCGCGATCGTCAAGGCGACCACGCACTACCAGGACGCGTCGATCATCGCCGAGGTGTCGCGCCGTCTGGGAGAGCCGATGGTCGGCATCAGCGCTCGCACGCTATCCGACGCGAACCAGTTGGCAACCCGCGGCTGGTAGTCAGCGTACCTATGAGCACGAGCCCGTCCGACTCACGACCCACTCCCCGGGACGGACGACTGGTCGTCGGCGTCCTCGCGGTCCAGGGTGATTTCGCTGAGCACGCACGGCATCTCCGCGGAGCAGCGGCATCGCTCGGGCGTCAGATCGAGGTCCGCGAGGTTCGAACGCCTCGCGACCTCGACGGTCTCGACGGGCTGATCGTGCCCGGCGGCGAGAGCACGACCATGGGCAAACTGCTGGTCGCCTACGGCCTCGAACGGCCGATCAGGGATGCCGCGCAGTCAGGCATGCCCCTCTGGGGCACCTGTGCAGGCATGATCCTGCTGGCTCGGGACATCCTTGGCGGGGAGCCGGACGGCCGCATCGGCCTCATGGATATGGCGGTCCAGCGGAACGCGTTCGGTCGCCAGATCGATAGCTTCGAAACTGAGCTACAGTTCGAGGGCATCGATCACCCGATCCACGCGGTGTTCATCCGCGCACCGCTGGTCGAGCACCTCGGGCCGCATGCCCAACCGCTGGCAGTCTTGCCGAACGGCCGCGTGGTCGCGGCGCAACAGGAAAACCTGCTGGCGACCGCTTTCCATCCGGAGCTCACGCCGGACACGAGCCTGCACGCGTGGTTCATTGAGCGCTGTGCGCAGTCCGCGGACAGCCGTCAGCAAGGAGCCGCCGCCGCCGCAAGCTGACGGGTGAGGGCTGACAGCTACACTCACAGCCGTGGCCGACCTCCTGCTGGCCATCGACATCGGCAATACCAACGTCAAACTGGGCACGTTCGATGGCGAGCGTCTGGTCGCCAACTGGCGGCTGGAGACCGATGCTCGCCGTATGCCAGACGAGTACGCGGTTTTGCTCGATTGGCTGCTCGCACGGCGTGGTCTGTCGTTTGACGACATCCGCGGGGTCAGCCTGTCCAGCACGGTACCGGCCATGGTGCCGCTGGTTCGAGAGCTCACGAAGAACTATCTGCGGCCCAACTGTCCGCTGGTCGAGGTCGCCGCCGGCGGCAACCTGGGCATCAGCCTGGGTATCGAGCGACCCGCGGAGATGGGCCCAGACCGGATCGTCGACGCACTCGCCGTCGCGGAGTTGTATCGACTGCCAGCCATCATCATCGACTTCGGCACGGCGACGACCTTCGACGCGGTAGACGAAAATCGCTGCTTGCTGGGCATGTCTCTGGCGCCAGGGCTCCGCACCGCCATGGACGGGCTGTTTCAGCGCGCCGCGCGACTGTCGCGCGTCGAGCTGGAACCACCAACTGAGGTCATCGGACGCAACACGGTCTCGGCGCTCCGATCAGGTTGGGTGTATGGCTACGTTGGTCTGGTCGAAGGCCTGGTCGCGCGCATCCAGGCGCAACTTGGGGACGACGCGCTCGTGATCGCGACAGGCGGACTGGCAGATTACGTCCTGTCCGAGACGCGCGTGGTGGAGATCCACGATCCAATGCTCACCCTGAAAGGCCTCCGACTCTACTTCGAGCGCAACGTCACGTGCGGGTCCTAGTCCAGAAGCGGATCACGCTCGGCGTCACGGGCAGCATCGCGGCGTATAAGGCCGTCGCGCTCGCGAGCGCGCTGCATCAGGCCGGCGCCGTCGTGGACGTGGCCATGACGCAAGACGCTCAACGGTTCGTCGCGCCATTGTCGTTTCAGGCAATAACGCATCGCCCCGTCTTCGCGGACCTCTGGGCGCCCGGCATGGAGACGGACATTGCCCACGTGACGCTCGGGCGTGAGAGCGACCTGATCCTGATCGTGCCCGCGACCGCGCATTCGCTGGCCAAGTTGGCGCACGGTCTGGCCGACGACCCCGTGTCGGTGACCGCGCTGGCCGCACGCTGTCCTGTCGTCGTCGCGCCCGCCATGGACGCGGGCATGTACACGCATCCAGCCACCGCCGCAAACGTTCAGACGTTGAAGCAACGCGGCGTGGTCGTGGTCGAACCCGAAGAAGGCCATCTTGCGAGCGGCCTCGTCGGTCTCGGTCGTCTGGCCTCTCAAGAGACGATCATCGATCGCGTGCGCGCGACACTCGGACGACCTGGCGATCTGGCCGGCCGTAAAGTGCTCGTCACGGCAGGTGGAACGCAAGAAGCCATCGACCCGGTGCGGTTCATCTCCAACCGCTCCTCCGGAAAGATGGGCTATTCAATTGCCGAGGCAGCCCGCGATCGTGGCGCGCACGTCACACTGGTCACGACTCCCACCGCACTCCGGTCGCCGTCAGCGATGAATGTCGTGCAGGTCCGCTCGGCGCAGCAGATGTTGCGGGCCATCGAGGACGAATACCCGGCCGCGGACGCGCTCATCATGGTGGCCGCAGTAGCGGATTTCCGTGTCGAGCAGGAATCCACTCAGAAGATGAAACGCGGTGAGCAAGCGCTCGAGCTTCGCCTTGTGCCCAATCCGGATCTCCTGGCGAGTACCGCCGCGCTACCAACCGAGCGTCGACCCGTGCGTGTTGGCTTCGCGGCCGAAACACAAGATCTACTCGAGCACGCCAGGGAAAAACTCGCGCGCAAAAGCCTCGACCTGATCGTCGCGAATAACGTGGCCGGCGACGTGTTCGGCTCGGACGAGAACGAAGTGACCCTGATCTGGTCCGACGGCCGCCGCGAACATGTGGGCCGCGCACCGAAGCCGCGGATCGCCGAGCGCGTGCTGGATGCGATCGTCGAACTGTTCAGCCAGCGTTAGTGCACATACTCAGCCCGCTGGCGTCGGCCTGAAGCGGAATCGACGCCTGCTGCGCGGACGAATACACGATCAGATAATCGCCGTCTCGCGCAGGCGTTCCCGCTAACGACAGACGCACCTCACCGCCGCCAGTGACAGGCACTCCGATGCGCTGAATGCCATGCTGCCAGGCACAGCTCACAGCACTCCCATTCACGAGAAGACTGAACCGCGGTTGATCGCCCGAGTACTGCGCTTCGACCCACACTGGCAGCACGCTTTCGGTTCCGCCAGCGTTCAACGTGATCGCTTGATCGGCCTTGTAAAGCGCCTGCCGATCGTCGTACGGGGGCTCGGCTCTGGGCCGGATGGCGGCCACGTTCAGCAGCACGGCCGCGACCAGTGCCGTGACGAACGCCGCCCGCGGCGACGCAACCAACCACACCGCTGCGCAGACACAGACTTCCAGAAGGAGGGCCAGCAGCGCTGCCGATCGGTCACCCGTACCGCCAATCACCACTCGCGGCACAGCCCCAAGCACGAGCACCGCACAGATCGCAACAAGCCACACGCCCGTGCGACGTGGAGCGACCATCGGGGTCGCAGCCGTCAGCGCGACCACAGGTACGACCAGTGAGCCGGCTGGAACAGCAGCAGCTCCATCAGCTTCGGGTACCCCACGATGTCCAGGTTGGCCAGCACGATCGCCGGCACCACCAGCAGCAGGGCAAGCGCTGGTTTGTGGCTCGCGAGTCGCCAGGCACACGCGGCGGCCAGGATGTACACGGCTGGAAAGCCATATGCGTACCAGCGCGGAATGTGCGGCCACGTCGAAAGCATGAACAGCGCAGGTGCAAACCCTGCGACCAGCACGGCGGCGAACCACGCCGCTTCGCGCGAACGCCGTCGATGCCACAGCTCCATGGCTGCGAGCAGAACCGGCCAGAACAGGAACGCCGTTGCGATATTCAGCACGCCATGAGCGGCGAGTAACGCGTAGCCCTTCAAACGGCCCAGACCCTCGCCTGTCCGCGCTGAGTCGAACCACGCCGCGAGCGCTTCTGCCGGATGCGTCTCGTTCTGGCTGTACGAGGGCAGATGCGCCAACTGCCAGTATCCAGTCCACGCCACGCGCGGCAGCGCCATCGCCACGAGGACGAGACCGAGGTTCAGCCACGGCATTCGCCTGTACACGCCGTACAGGACGACAAACGCGGGCAGCATGTACAGGTCGTAGAACAGCAGGCCGACCCCACTCACCACGCCGGCCAGGAGCGCCGTCGTCCACTGCGTGTGGCGTTCGAAGAGGTCCACGCGTTCGAAGAGCAGCAACGCCATGACAAAGATGCCGTACGAGGCGACGTACGGCAGCGCTTGACCAGACAGCGCGGCAAACGCGGGCGCCGTCGCCACCAGCAGTGCGGCTAATACACCGATCTGCCATGAAGCCGTCTTGCGCAGCGCTAGCGCGTACGTGGCAACGACTCCGCCGACCCAGAACAGCACGTTGACCAGCACGAACCCGTCGTACTCGCCGACAAATGGCGCCAGGATCGAGCCCGTCAGCGCGTACCCAGCAAAACGGACGTAAACGTTGTCCGCGGGCGGCACGGGTGCGGACCGGTCCCTCATGAAATCGGCCAGCGAGCTGAACTCCACGCTGTCGCGGTTGACGGGCACGCCGCCGACGAGCCCGGTCCACCCCAGAGGCGTGTCCCAGAAGTAGCCCAGGCTGAATTGCGGCAAGGTGAACCGTGTGTCAGGCGCGTTCGCGCCCAGTCGCAAACCAGTCTCCAGCGAGCAGATCACCAGCGCGAGCGCCGC
>JAFAPL010000415.1 GCA_019247135.1 Chloroflexota bacterium
GCATTGCACTGGGAGCGAGAATGTATTCCGCGATAGAGCTCTGAGAGCAAGCCCATCCAGCGGTGCAGCGCCAGCGCAAGGCCGACGTTAACACAGTCACCGCGACCAGCACGATTGGCCCATCGGCCAGCAGCGGCCCAGCGCCACGGCCGCACCGCGCAGCCAACCGCTGTTGAGCGTCTCGGTTACAACCAGCGTCAGCACGAGGCCTGGACTGACGCCAGCCACGAAGCCGATTCAGCACCGGGTAGGAAAAAGGTCAGCACCACGTCAGCACCCGATCACGCGATACGCGCGGCGGCAGTCGGTCAGCCACTGGTGAGTTATTGTCGGCGCGCACCGCGTGCGCTGTCTCCATTCATCAGTGTGTGGTGACCCGCGGCGCGCACATCGCGGGTGAACCGGCGCCGGCTCAGCGACAGCCCGTTGGCCCACACCACCGCAAGCGTGACCGACCAGGCGCTGGACATGCTCGACACGATCCTCGACGAGCTAGTCAGTGGCGTGATGGACCGTGACTAAGACGACGGTCACGTCGAAATTCCGACTACGGCGGCGCGCGCTGACAATGCCGTCCCTGATGCATCACGGGGCGCGTGAGTGACACTGGTTACACGCAGTATACTGACGATAAATGGCCCGGTCGGCGCGTGGGGAGGACGTGTGGGCGGGGATTGAAACACATCGCGATCTCCTTTTCGCTAGTTTGCCCAGAAAAGCGTCACTTTCGCGAAGCACTGGCTAGTATCCGAATGGACTCCCCCTGGCTGTTGCTCATCTACACCGTCCCGGCCAAGCCGACGCGCAAACGCGCCTACATCTGGCGCGAGGTCAAGAGGATGGGCGCCGTGTATCTGCGCGACGGAGTATGTGTCCTGCCCGAGCGCCCGGAAACGGTGATGGCGGTGGACGCGATCGCGGCAAGAGTCCGCGAATTCGACGGCGACGCCACGGTGGTGACGGGCGCCAGATTTGACGCTGCGCGCGGGGAGGTCGTCGCCGCCGCGTTCACGTCTGCGCGGGCGCAGGAATATGCCGAAGTGATGCGCGAGGCCGAGCGGCTGCTCAAGCACATCACTCACGAGACGAACCATCGCGACTTCACTTTTCCCGAGCTGGAGGAGCTCGAAGAGGATCTGACCAAGCTCAAGCGCTGGATGACCCAGGTTCAGGCAAGAGACTACTTTCCGGATACATCGACCACCGCGTCGGCTGAGCAGCTTGTGGCGCAGTGTGAGGCCGCCGTGGCGGAGTTCCTCGAGGATGCCGCCGCGCGAAACGTGTCCGCGTGAGGTGGATTACGCGCCGCAACATCCATGTGGACCGCACCTCGTGTCCCTGGTTGATCCGCAAGTTCATCGATCCGCAGGCGGAGTTCATCTTCGTCGAGGCGTCCTCCGACCCGGCCAGTCTGAATGGGCACACGTTCGATATGCGCGGCGCCGAGTACGGCCACGAAGGCGAGCGGTGTACGTTCCAGGTGATGCTCGAGCGCCACAACCTGACGGAGGATGCCGCGCTCGTTGAAATGGGGCGCATCATTCGCGACGCGGATGTTCCTCCCAGCCGCACGCGTCGCCCGGAGGCGGGTGGCCTTGACGCGCTGATCCGCGGCTTTCAGCTGTCGGTGCCCGACGATCACGAGAAACTGGTGCTGACTCGACCCGTTTACGACGCGCTGTACGCCTACTGCCAGGCGAAGGTCACCGTGCCCCGTCCGCGTCAGGGCGCGCCGCGCCCGAGACTCCGCTATGTCAGGCGAGTCGCCACGCACCTGGAGGAAGACGACCGCTGATCCTGCCTTGCAGGCACTACGCCAGGCGCTGGCGTGTTCGCGACCTGCAGTCTGGCGGTGATTGCCTCCGCGATCTTTCTCGACGCCTGCGCCGAATATCGCCACACCGCGCTGACGTTGATGTCACACCGAACGCACGTGTCCGCACGAGTCGGCGGCGGCTCTGGTGCATGCTGTGGCTGTTGAACTGGCGCTGGCGAATGGAAGCAGTCCGTGCCGCATCCGGGCAGTCGATTGGCAAAGCCTGTCAGTTGATGAGTCAGAGTGTTTCCTCCGGTGGCTTGACGCGGGCAAACATGCGCAGCAGCAGCACGTCGTACGTGCCCTTGAGCAGGCCTGCGATCACCAGTGGCCACCCGAACGTGGAGATCCCGAGCAGGAATCCCGACAGCAGCGGACTGGCGGCACTCGCCAGACTGCGCGGAACGGTGGTCACACTCGCCGCCGCCGGCCGCTCAGCCGGTGGCACCACGGCCATGACGTACGAGTTGCGCGTTGGCACGTCCATCTGGGACAGCGCACTGCGTGCGAACAGCAACGTCAGAGCCAGCGGCAGAGTAGGCATGAATGGCACCAGCAGCAGGAGCACGTTGGACGGCAGATGGGTGTAGACCATCGTGTTGACAAGACCGATTCGCTGCGCGAGGCGTGCGGCGACCAGATAAGACCCGGCCGAGAACACGCCCGTCCAGAAGAAGATGGTGCCCGCCGCGGCGACGGAGAGATCGAAGCGCTGGAAGAGCCACAACGCCAGCAGTGATTGCACGACAAACCCGCCACCAAAAGAATCGAGGCTGAAGAGCGCCGCCAGGGTATAGACGATGCGCCGCGACTCACGTAGCGGCCCCCGCGCCTCGTGGGGCAACTCGAGCGACGGAGACAGCCGCCGATACACGACGATGCTGACCATACCGAGCATCCCGTACAGGACGTACATGCTCTGCAGCGCCTGGGCCGAGGAATACCCGGTGCGCGTGGCGATGACCTGGGGTGCCCCTGCGCACAGCGCCCCGGCGGCGCCGACGAGCGAACCAATCAGGCTGTAGCGAGCAAACAGGTTCGTGCGCTGCTCCGCGCTGACCGTGCGCGGCAGCACCGACTGCTCCAGTGGCAGGAACACGCTCACGTCGCCGGACGAGGGATTCAGCGTGCCGATGAACGCGACCAGGAGCAAGGGCCAGAAATCGTGCACCAGCACGAACGCCGCTCCGGTTGCGGCCATCAGCACCGACGCGCTCAGCAACAGTGGCCGCACGCGAAAACGGTGGGCGACCAGACCGACTAGCAGCGTGAGCGCGGCCGAACCAACTAGCGTGGCGGTGGCGACCGCGCCGATCTGGAGCTGGTCCAGCCCCAACCCCAGCAGGTATACCGGCAGCAGTACGCTGACGAAACCGTCGCCAAAAGCGCGCAGACCGCGGGCCGCGAGCAATCGCGGAGCGTCCGGAGTGGTGTCCCGCGGCATCCAGCGCCAGTGTGGGAATCTCCGACGTGTGGTGCCGATGCGTTCCGAAGTGGAAGTCACGGTCAGGCGGATGGCGCCTCGTCGAAGACCGCCGCCTCCGCGCTGGCGGGCAGGAATACATAGAGGCGCCGGCGCTGACTATCGAAGGCCGTCGTATGCGCGCCCATCCCGGTGTTCACCTGCTGCACGACGGCGAGTGCGCGCGCGTCAATCACGTCCACCAGGCCGGGATTGCCAATCGCCACGTAGAGCGAATGGGAGGCGGACGAATACCAGATCGCGTCTGGTTCCCCCGCGATCTGGACGCGGGCGATCTCCCGATCACTGGTCAGATCCAGCACGCAGACGAAACCCGCGTCACAGGCAACGAATGCCCGCTGACCGATGCGATCGAGATCCAGACCATGCGGACCCGCCGCGAGTCCATCGATGCGGGCTACCTCCTTGAGCGTGCTGGCCGCCAGCGCGACCACGCTGGACGGGTCACGTATGTTGACGAGAAAGCGCTCCCGCGGCGCGTCATACACGCACCAGCGCGGTCGGCCGGGCAAGTCATGGACGACCTGGC
>JAFAPL010000403.1 GCA_019247135.1 Chloroflexota bacterium
CTCCTGTGGCTGCTGACGGATCGTGTCCAGCTGTACTACCTGGTCTCGAGCGTACTGGCCACCGAAGCAGCAATTCTGTGCAACTTCGCGCTCAACCATACCTGGACGTTCCGCGTTAGCCGCAACGGTCAATCAGTCGTGGCTCGCCTGCTCAGATTCAACATCGTGTCTGTTGGAGGCCTCGCGCTCACTGTCCTGACGCTGTTCCTGCTGAAACAGTTCGCAGGACTCAATCTCCTGTTCGCAAACGTGCTGGCGGTCGGCTTCGCATCGGTCTGGAACTACCTCGCCAACCGACGCTGGACGTGGCCGGTGTCTCCGGCCGCAGGAAGTTGAGCGCCTCCCTTATGTCCGAACTCCTGACGTCCTACATCCTCCTGGCGATCTCCGTCCTCCTGACGGCGCACGCCGGATTCACGCTGTACCTGATGCTGTACACCTGGTGGCGCCCCGAGCGCCTGAGCGCCACACGCAGTCCCTCGACCTACGAGGTTCCACGCCTGCGCTTCACGGCATTACTGCCCGCTCGACATGAGGAAGCGGTGATCGCCGAAACCATCGCGCGCGTCTGGGATGCCAACTATCCACGCGCGTTGCTGGAGGTGGTGGTCATTTGCGAGGCGGGCGACGTCGCCACCATCGCGGAGGCACAACGTGCGATCGATGCGATCAATCATCCGAATGTTCGCCTCGCGACGTTCAGCGATGGCCCTGTCAACAAGCCGCACGGACTGAACGTCGGCCTACGACTCAGTCAGCACGAGATCGTGACCGTGTTCGATGCCGAAGATGATGTCCACCCGGACATCTTTCAGATCGTCAACACCATCATGCTGCGCGAGAAAGCGTCGATCGTGCAGGCCGGCGTTCAGTTGATGGACTTCAACTCGCACTGGTATGCGCCGCACAACGTTCTCGAATACTTCTTCTGGTTCAGGTCGCGGCTGCACTATCACGCCAGCGTCGGCATGGTGCCGCTCGGCGGCAACACCGTCTTCATGGCGCGCCGGCTGATCCAGAAAGTCGGTGGTTGGGACGAGTATTGCCTGACCGAAGACGCCGACATCGGACTTCGCTTGAGTGCGATGGGTGAGCGCATCGCCATCACGTACGACGCGGAGCACGCAACCCGCGAGGAGACACCACCAACGCTCAAGAGCTTCGTCAAGCAGCGCACGCGGTGGAACCAGGGTTTTCTGCAGGTACTTGGAAAGCAGTCCTGGTTGGACCTGCCGACCTGGGGCCAACGAGCGTTGGCCGCCTATACGCTCGCGCATCCATTCTTCCAGGCGGCGATCACGCTCTTGTGGCCTGCGTCGCTGGTCATGATGGTCGCGGGCAAGGCGCCTGTGCCGCTGGCGATGGTGTCTTTTTTGCCACTGTACGCACTCGCGTTTCAGTTTCTTCTCAACCTGGTCGGACTCGCGGAGTTCGGGCGTGCGTATGACATTCGCATCGGCCTGATCGACGTGATCTGGTTCACGGTTGGTTTCTTGCCCTACCAGGCTTTGCTCGGGTTGGGTGCCGTACGTGCGGTGTTTCGCACCGTCACAGGCGCCAGCAACTGGGAAAAGACCGAACACACTGGCGCCCATCGCAGTCCAGCCGCACCTCAGGGTGCTGTTGTTGCCGTGCATCTGAAGGGCGCACCGGAGCGGATGGTTGATGCAGCTTAGTGTTCTTGCGCCTCCGACTCCGAGGCAGGATTTTCGGACGCTGCCCAGCGTGGCAGAACAGACAACGGCTCCGCGTGAGCAGCCGCGCAGGCGCTTGAGACCACCCGCGGTGGCCACCATTGTTTCCATTCTCGCGCTTTTGTTGGTGATTGGAGTCACCGGAGCTGTTACGGGTCTCAACGTCGCGGGCTCTCCGCACTACGAATCCGACGAAGGCACATACGTCGCATCAGCGTGGTCGATGTTCAACTACGGTGAGCTGTCGTACTACACCTACAACTACGACCACCCTCCGCTCGGCTGGTTCGTGATCGGCGCGTGGTCCACGCTCGTCGGCGGCTTCACCGCCCTCGGCAGCAGCATCACCACCGCACGCGTGCTGATGGTGCTCGTATCCGTTGGGTCCGCGGTCCTGATCATGGCCACCGTACGTCGGGTAACTGGAAGTCTCGCGGCGGGAGTGTGCGCAGCCCTGTTGTTCGCGGTCTCACCACTTGGTACCGCGCTCCACCGCCAGGTCTGGCTCGACAACCTCGCGACATTCTGGCTGCTCTTGTCTGTCTATCTACTGCTGGGCGCTCGTCGCAGCCTGGGCGCAACGTGTCTGAGCGCCCTGGTGTTTGGCCTGAGCTTCTGGACCAAGGAAGTGATGGCCGTGTTCGTCCCGGCGATGCTGGTGCTGGTCGCCGTCTCAGCCCATTCCCTTCATCGACGTTTCTCGATTGTGCTTTGGGCAGCGACGGCGCTCGGCATGATTTCTCTCTTCGTGCTGCTCGCCTTGCTGAAGGATGAGTTCCTGCCATCTGGCGTGTTGTGGAGCTCGCCCGACGCGCACGTGAGTCTGATCGAGACATATCTCTGGCAGATGTCGCGCGGCGGTGCCGGATCCATCCTTTCGTCGAGCTCAGAGTTTCGCCAGTTCTTCGACCAGTGGTGGCAAACCGACCCCACGCTGGTGGTTGGCGGGATAGCAGCCGCCGTTCTAGCGCTGGTTCTCATTCGCATGGCTCCGGTTGCAGGCGCAATCGCGCTGCTGGCGCTGACCTATCTTGCGTTCCTGGCTCGCGGAGGCGTGGTTCTCTACTACTACATCATTCCGGTGCTGGCCCTGCTGGCGCTTGTCGCTGGACTGCTGCAGGGGTATGTGGCTCGACTGCTCGGCAAGCTCTGGGCACCGCTCGGTCGGCTTGCTGCCGTCCTGATCCTTGTCCTGGCTGGAGTGCGAACCGATGCCGCCGCGCAGGCAAGCTCGGTGGACTTTACCGAGCGGCCAACCGAAGCGCAGGACGCGGCCGCGCAGTGGATGATCCACAACCTGCCGCACGACAGCATCATCTTGATGGACTCTTACGCCTGGGTCGAACTGCGCGACCCGGCGACAACCGGAGGACAGCCATTCAGCGCGGCGCACTACTACTGGCCGGGTGTATCCGACCCGTCCCTTAGCGAGGGCGTGCTGCACAACGATTGGCGCACGATCGATTACCTGGCCATGAGCCCCAGCGTCGAGGCGGACATCGCCAATCGACAGTTACCGATCTTGCCCGACGCTCTCGACAATTCCGACGAAATCCAGACGTTCTATTCGGACAACTGGTCAGTGCGCATCTTGCGCGTCCGCAAACTGCACGAACAGGTGGCGAGCACAGATCCCTTTCTCATGAACACATGGACAACATTCAAGACTCAGTATGTGCACGATGGTGAAGTCGTGAGTCCAGGTGGACGCACCGCGACTTCCGAATCCCAGGCGAACAGTTTGCTTCGCGCCGTGTATGCAGATGATCGGCCAGCCTTCGACCAGATATGGAGCTGGACGCAGACAAACCTTCAGGTACGTCAATCGGACAGCCTCCTGGCACACCAGTGGGGACCTCAACCTGACGGCAGCCTTGGCGTGATGGATGCTCAGTCAGCGGCTGGCGCCGACGAGGACACCGCCCTGGCACTGCTGTTCGCCGCGCGGCGTTGGAACGACTCCACGTACCAGGCGAATGCACTCGCGATCATCAACGACCTCTGGACCAGCGAAACTGCCGTGGTGGGTGGACAGCGCGTGCTTCTTGGCGCGCCGTGGAGCCCTGGCTCCGACTCATCGGAGCAGTCGAACCCAGTCGTCAATACCTCCTACTTGGCCCCGTACGCGTACCGCATCTTCCAACAGGTCGACCCGGACCATTCGTGGCTCGATCTGGTGGACTCGAGCTACGACATTCTGGGCCGCATTCGGGCCAGCTCTCAATTCGGTGGCTCGGCCGGTGTCGTTCCCAACTGGATTGCCCTGGATCCGAACACCGGTGAGCTGAAGCCCGCGGATGCGCTGGGCCCAGGCTGGTCGCTGTTCGACTACGAGTCCAGCCAGGTGCCGTGGCGTCTAGGGCTGGATTGGCTGTGGTTCAAGGACAATCGCGCGACCGATGCGCTCGCGGGCATCACTCTTCCGTACCGGCAGCTGAGCAGCGATAACTTCCTGCTGGCGGCGTACATGGCCGACGGTCAACCCGCGGCGGATTACGAGGCGACATCCATGTACGCGGCGACGTTGCCGGGCGTCCTGATCTCGCAAGACCGCAATCTGGCCGAAACCGTCTTCGCGGACAAGGTCCTGCGTGACTACCACGTTGACGGCGGCACAGCCTACTTTGGCAATCCCGACGATCTGAACGACCAGACCTGGAGCTGGTTCGCAACCGCATTGATGGATGGAGGCATGGCAAATCTATGGAGTGGTGACAGCGCGCTGCAGTGGGACGAGGTGCTGCCTTGAGCTCGCCTGGACAGACGGTGCACACCACGCTGATCATTCCCGCGCACAACGAGGAGGCGCGGCTCGCCACAACCCTCCACCGGTATAGCGTCGCTCTGCGCGAGCGTTGCGGTCCGGCATTCGAGATCGTCGTTGTCGCGAATGGCTGTGAGGACGCCACCGCGGACGTGGCGCGTCGGATGGCACTCAAGTTTCCGCAGATTCGTGTGCTCGAGATCGACGCTCGAATTGGGAAAGGCGGAGCCATCCTGGCCGGATTCGACGCCGCCGAAGCACCGGACATCGCCTTCGTCGATGCCGATGCGGCCACTGAACCGGAGTCGCTGCTCGACCTGCTCGATCACTTGAAAACGCACGACGTGGTCATCGGCTCGCGGCGGCTCCCCGGCAGCCTGATCACGCACAAGCAGCCGCTCAAACGACAGCTGTTTGGCTCGGTATTCGCTGTGACTGCTCGATTGCTGTTCGGGTTGCCGTTCCGCGATACACAGTGTGGCGCCAAAGCATTCCGCGCGGAGTCCGCAAGGTTGCTCGCGCCCATGGTCCGTGAGCGCTCATGGATGTTCGATCTGGACCTGCTTCTGTCCGCGGATGCGGCAGGGCTCTCGATCCTGGAGTACCCGGTCACCTGGGCCGACCAGCCTGGCTCACAATTGCGCCTGCTTCCGACGGCTCGCGAGGTGATTGGCGCGCTGTGGCGTCTCAAGCGGCGGGCGGCGCCGATTGCCGAGGTCGAGCCTGACCTGGTGCCCGGCTACATATCAGCCGTTCCCGGAGCTGACCGGGATCCGGCAATCGTGGCGAGCGTCCAATGACATCTGGAGTCATGTCGATGCTGCGGCAACTAGCAGCTCCACCCGCGCTGTTGGGCGAGCGATTGCTGGATTCCGGCACGATCACGTCGCGACAACTGGCGGAGGCGCTCCAGATGCATCGCGCGACAGGCGTGCCTGTCGGGCAGGCACTGGTCAATCTCGGCTTCACCTCAGACGTTGAGGTCATGCAGACCGTCGCCTCGCAACGCGGAGTCCCGTTCCTGGACCTCCGCTCCGAACCACCTGATCCGCGCGTCGCGCACCTGTTGCCGCGCGATGTCGTTGCCCGTCTGCGTGTGCTGCCGGTGCGAGAAGATGTGCGCGACGGGACTGTCCTGCTCGCGTGCACCGAGATTCCATCCGCAGCTCAGCTTGCCGAGTTGGAGCGCAGCATGGGGCGCACCCCCGAACCCGTCATCGTCGCTCCGTCCGCGCTCGATCAAACGCTGCACGAGGTGTATCGGGACCACGACCTCGACTATTCGGGAAATGACCTGGCCAGTCGGCAACCCGAGAACTCGGCCAAACGAGTGTTGAGCCGCGCTCAACAGGCATTCTTCGCCATCCTGGTGGTGAGCATCGGCGCGGGTCTGCTGCTGCAACCGGTGTATACGGGAACGCTGCTGGCGGTCGGGGTCACGTTGTTTTACGTGTTCTGCTCGGCCTACAAGCTGTATCTGACGTCGCTGGCATTCGCCCGTAAGCGCGAGGTGCAGGTGCCTCACGAGGAAATCGCAGCGCTGGACGATCGTGAATTGCCGGTCTATACCGTCCTGGTACCGCTGTATCGGGAGACGGAAGTCCTGCCGGTCCTTGTGGACGCCATCACTCGACTGGATTACCCGAAGCCAAAGCTCGACGTGCGCATCCTGCTGGAAGAGGACGACGTGGAAACCCGCGCCGCCGTGCTGGCTAGCGACTTACCTGGCTATTTCACTCCTGTGGTGGTGCCCAAAGGCACGCCAAAAGGCAAGCCGAGGGCGTGCAATTACGGACTCATCCATGCGCGCGGCGAATACGTCGTCATCTATGACGCCGAGGACCTGCCTGATCGTGACCAGCTCAAGAAGGCGCTGCTTGCATTCAAGAAGGGTGACGATCGGCTCGCGTGTGTCCAGGCCAAGCTCAACTACTTCAATCGCGACCAGAACATTCTGACGCGGTGGTTCACGTCCGAGTACAGCATGTGGTTCGACCTGCTGCTGCCCGGGCTTGGAGCGAGTGGCGCGCCCATTCCGCTGGGCGGCACCAGCAATCACTTCCGTATCGACCAGCTTCGCAAGCTGGGAGCATGGGACCCGTACAACGTCACCGAAGACGCGGACCTCGGCATCCGGTTGCACAAAGCAGGCTCGAAGACGGTCGTCGTGGATTCGACGACGTATGAGGAAGCAAACTCCGAAACCTTCAACTGGATCCTGCAGCGGTCGCGCTGGATCAAAGGCTACATTCAGACGTACCTGGTGCATATGCGCAACCCGGTGCAGCTGTGGCGGTCCATTGGTCCTCGCGCATTCATCAGCTTTCAATTCATGGTTGGCGGCACGGTTGCGTCGCTCCTCCTGAACCCGATTTTCTGGGGCCTCACAGCACTATGGTTTGCTACACGCGCACACTACATTCAGGAAATCTTCCCCACACCGATTCTGTATCTGGGCACGCTGGCGCTGTTCTTCGGCAATTTCGCGTTCGTGTACCTGACTGTTGCCGGCTGCCTGCAGCGACGCCATTACCACCTGGTCTTCTTCGCCCTGCTCACACCCATTTACTGGGCGCTGATGTCGATCGCCGCGTGGAAGGGATTTGTTCAGCTCTTCTATGCCCCCAGCTACTGGGAAAAAACCAGGCACGGTCTCTACCGCGGAAAGGTCTCGGTTGAATAGATGAGTCAGACGTACACCACGACACTCGCCGCACCGGTCGCCTTTCCCAGCGAGAGCCGCGCGGTGTCCAGACTCTCGAGCCTGGACTGGCAGCCGCTGCTCGTCGCGACCCTGGCGCTCCTGTTCGGCGCGGTCTCAACCTACCTGGCAGCACGCGGTGACCTGATCCTTCTCTACAACGACAGCATGTCGCACCTCGACGTGGCGCGTCGTGTCGTCGATTCGCGTACACCGGGTCTGGTGCAGCTGGGCACCGTCTGGTTACCCGTGCCGCACATGCTCCTGTTGCCGCTGGTCTGGGATCACTTCCTGTGGCGCAGCGGGCTGGCCGGAAGCATCGTCGGCGTGGTCTGTTTGATGATCACGGCGGTGACCCTGTTTCAGTCCATCCGCATGATCACCAGTCACCAGTCGGTCGCGTGGCTGGGGGTGGCGGTGCTGCTGACCAACCCGAATGTCCTGTACCTGCAAAGCACTGCCCTTACCGAACCGGTTCTGCTGGCGACGATGACCGCCTCCGCGTATTTCCTCCTGAGGTGGAACCGCACGGGGTCACACATCTCGCTGACGCTTGCCGGTTGCACCGCGATGCTGGCCGTTGGTAGTCGGTACGACGGCTGGTTCTTCGCAGTCGT
The DNA here is from genome assembly GCA_019247135.1 of Chloroflexota bacterium. The sequence continues at coordinate 7,777 of JAFAPL010000403.1, forward strand.
CTGCGCCGCACTCGTCTTCATCGTCACGTGGCTGGGTACTCGAAAGCTCGCAGACGCGCAAGGTGTCAGCCTCGCGTACGCCGTGTTGCCGGTTTACGCGATGGTGCTGTGGGTCGTCTACAACTGGGTGATCTTTGGCGATCCGCTGTATTTCCAGCGCAGCGAGTTCTCCGCCGCATTTCAGCAGCAACGCTTCTTTCTGGAAGGCAAGCTCCCCACACGTGGCAGCTTGAGTATTTCCACTCTCACCTATGCGTGGGCAGTCCTGGAAAATGTTGGTGTGCTCGTGGTGGCGCTGGGCGCACTCGGGCTGCTGGTCTTCACCCTGAGGACGCGATTCAATCGCGACTCGCTGACAAGCTATGCATTCTTGTCGGGGTTGCCCTTCAACATCATTGCGCTGTATCTCGGGCAATCCATCATCATGGTCCCGACGATGGATCCGCCCGGATACTTCAACATCCGGTACGGCATCGTGCTCTTGCCGGGCATCGCGCTGTTCGTGGCATATCTCGCGAATGAGCTGGCACGCTGGGTTCGCCCCTTTGCGGCCGGAGTGATGGTGGTGCTCGTACTCGCGGTCCAGGTGTCGCTCTGGCTACCGGGCTGGCCGCGATCAGTCATTACCATCGCCGACGGCCTTGGCGGCATGAGCACCAAGACGAACCCGGTCCAGACGGCTCACTACCTGCGCGATAATTATCAGGGCGGTGGTGTGCTGGTCGACGACACGCTCGTGGGCCTCATCTTCGAAAGTGGTCTGGACCTGAAAGAATTCGTCGGCACCGGCAATGGTGACTTGTGGCGGAGCGCACTCAAGGACCCGGCCAACAATGTCGAGTGGGTGGCTTTCCGTCCGAACGAGATGGGAGATCGTGTAACGGCTGCTCTCGAAGGCGAGCCGGCACTTACCGAGAACTTCACACAGGTCTACGCTGCCGAGGATTACGTGGTGTATGAGCGAAACTCCGACATCGCGGCTAATGCAAACGGAAGCGGCGACTCGGAGGTAGACTAGCCTATGTCCACCGCACAGGCCTGGCTGCGCCTTGGGACCGCGGTTCTGGCAACAGCGCTTGTCGCCGGACTCGCCTTCTGGTGGGCCAATCTGGACCGCTCGGCAGCGGCGTTCGTCGGCAAATCCGACACACATTTCACGCTCGGCGGAACGCCTTTCCATTTCGTCGGCGTGAACATGTACAACGCCGCGGGTGATCCCGCGATCTACTCGTGTGGGCCCTGGATGGCCAATCCGGATGAAGAGTTGCAGCAGTGGTTCCATCGTGCAAAAGTCGAGTCGGGAGCCACCGTGGTCCGGTTCTGGGCGTTTCAATCCTATACCGCTGGTGGCACCGACTGGAGCGCGCTCGACCGCGTTATGCGGGTGGCCAGCAAAGAGGACATGAAAGTCATCCCGGTCCTGGAGAATCAATGGGACTCCTGCACCGAAGGCGGGATCAAGGATGCTACCTGGTACGCCGGCGCGTACCAGCGTCCCTACGGATACCCTCTCTCGTATCGTGACTACGTCCGCAAGGTCGTCGAGCGTTACCGTGACAATCCCGCGGTCTTCGGCTGGATGCTGATCAACGAGGCGGAGAGCGCGAGCGCGGGCGGCCAGGAAGACCCGGACGCGTTGTACGGATTCGCTCGCGACATGAGTGCTTTCGTGCACGCACTGGACACCAACCACCTCGTGACTCTGGGCGTTCCTGGTGGGGCGGGTAAGCCCGGCGCGAGTGGGGGTCATTACGGGGCGCTGCACGCGCTCCCAACCATCGACTTCCTCACGTATCACGACTACGGTTTCGACGACGCGGCGATGCCTGGCCTTCCAGTAGACCTGGCCAGCCCGCTGATCGTCAGCGTATTCACCCAGGACAACAGCTGGAAATGGGCCGACGGCGGCTATACGCAGTTGAAATCTCGCGCCTGGCAAACGCTGTCCACGAATGTCCCCGCCGGCGCTCAGCCATATCAGCGCATGGGACTGAACTTCGTCGGCCAATTCACCGGCGACGTTTACATCGGCCGGGTCCAGGTGGGCACGCACGACTACACCTTCAATGACGGAACGACTGGTGGATGGCAAGCAAACTCACCATTCGTGCTCGACAACGTGCCCGGCGTGGGTATCAACGGGGGTGATGCGCTCCACCTCAGCGTCTCTCCGACAGAAGGCAGTCAAATCTCGCTGCCACTACCTGACGATGTCCAGGCCGGCACTCCCATTTCGGTCGAGGTGTACGCCGACGGGCCCGGCCAGACGAACCTCTCCGATTCTCTGGCGGCGGCTCTGCACGACGGTGCGAACCTGGATAAGCCACTGGTGGTGGACGAATCGGGCATGGTGACGTGCCAACCCGACGGTGGTCGGCCGCTCGAAACCCCGGCGTCGCGCGCGGCCAAGTTCGACGCGAAGCTGGGTGCCTTCTTCGATCAGGGCGGCGCGGGTTACCTCGTCTGGACATGGAATCCGGAGTCGGACTGCTCGTATGACTTCACCACTGGCGATCCCCTCAATGGAGTGCTTGCGCGATATGCGGCAAACCTCCGGGGTGCATAGGCGGACGTTTCTGAAGCTCCTGGCGGTCGGCGTGCCTGGGGCTGCCGCCGCCATTACGGTGGCACGGAACGCGGGCCACTGGTTGCCGCCGCGCGACGCGCTCCACCAGGTAGTGCTCCAGGAGCTCGCCGGATTTACGACATGGCTGGAGCAAAATCACGTCAAGGGCTTCATCGGTGAGGTCGGTTGGCCCGACAACACCGACGGGGACGCGTCGGACTGGAACCAGCTTGCCCAGGCCTGGTTCGAGGCCGCGGATCGATCGCAACTCTGGGTGGCTGGATGGGCCACGGGCGCATGGTGGGAAGCGACGTACAGCCTCGCGATGTACCGTCGGGAGAACTCGGAGGCTGGTGTCGATACACCGAATACGCAAGCGAGCGTCCTCGAGGCGCATCCCAGCACAAACACGTACCTCCGGGGAATTGCTGTCGCGGGCGGCTCCTTCTCCGCGGCGACGGATGAGCCCACAAGCGATTTCTCGAACGTGCAACGTGGGACGTACGACGTCGACTATCACTACGACGGAGCCGAGACCTATCAGTACCTGGCTCAACGCGGCCTGCGTCTGGCGCGGATTGACTTCCGTTGGGAGCGAATCCAACCAACACCAGGCGGACCGCTGGACGAGGCCGAGCTGGCGCATCTGGATGACGCCGTTGCAAGCGCCGGCGCGGCCGGCCTGCAGGTAGTGCTCGATCTCCACAACTACGGCGCGTATTACCTGTCCGACGGTAGGCAGGGCGTACGCCAGGCGATCGGCTCGCCGACAATAAGCGAGTCACACTTTGCCGACGTGTGGCAGCGACTCAGCGCTCACTACCAGGACAATCCGAACGTCGTCGCGTACGGACTGATGAACGAACCGACGGACTTGCCAACGCTCTTCGACGCGCAGACCAGATTTGCCGACCTGGACTCATCCGCTAACGGATGGCAGGCGGACAACGGTGGGCCCGAAGTATTGAGCCGAATTAGCTCACCGAGCCACGGCGGTCAGTTCGCGCTGAAGATTGCTCGCGAATTTCCCAGCGCGCCAGGCTACGGGCACATGCGCGTCCACGACAACGGCAGCACGATTCATGCTCCACGGGACCTGTCCGGCGCGGGCGACACGCTCGCGCTCTGGGTGTACCTGCCCGCGGACACGGGCGGAAGCACCTGGCAAGCGCGACTGTTCGTGTATGGCGACCGCCGATCCTTCGACGCGGCGAGCGTCCCATTACAGCGCGGCAACTGGACGCAGGTGACCGGACAGTTCACTGCTGAGGCCTTGAAGAACGTGCTCGCCGCGGGTATTCAGGTCTACTGCAATGACGTTGCTGGACCGGCCTGGATAGCACTCGACGGTCTGGCCCAGGGAGCGCAGCGTACCCCTGCTCAGGTGTGGGAGGCTGCGTCCCAGTCCGCGGTGGACTCGATTCGGGCTAACGGCGATGGAAAACTGATCGCGGTCGGCGGCTATGGATGGTCGCGCGTCCCGTCATGGGCAGAGCAGCACTCCAGGGCGTGGATTCAGGATCCGTTCGATCGGATTCGCTATGAGGGCCACCATTACTGGGATCGCGGCCGGTCGAGCTTCTATGCTCGACCCTACGCCGACGAACTTTCATCGGCGCGCAGCTCGGCCTGAGCAACCGTCATTTGACGGCCCCGCGGACCAGGCATACGATACGCCGGCGCCCACATCGGCTCGCCACGAAAGGGGATACAGCATTGATCAATACCATGCGCCTCTCCCGGCGCGGATTTCTGCGCACTTCTGTCGGCACGGCGGGCCTGCTCGCCGTCGGAGCGAACCTGACCTTGCCGCCGTTGCTGGCGGCAGCCGCTGGAAAGCTCGAGATTTTCTCATGGTGGACCAGCCCAGGCGAAGTCGAGGCGCTCCAGGCGCTGTACGACGTGTTCAAGCCACAGAACCCGGGCGTCGACGTCGTCAACGCCGCACTCGCGGGCGGCACTGGCGCTGGCGGCAACATGAAGGCGGTGCTCCAGACCCGCATGCTGGCCGGCCAGCCTCCCGATTCCTTCCAGGTCCACCTCGGACACGAACTGATCGACAGCCACGTCAAAGCTGGACGCATGGAGCCGATCGACTTCCTGTACGAGAGTGAAGGCTGGGCGAACGTCTTCAATCAGCAGGTCCAGCAAATTGCTGCCTCCGATGGCCACCAGTGGTCCGTCCCGGTCAACATCCACCGCTCCAACATCATCTGGTTCAACAACGACCTCGTGGCCAAGAGCGGCATGGCGAATCCGGCCAGCTTTGACGACTGGTTCGCGATGGCCGATGCACTGAAGGCGCAAGGTATTCCGGCACTGGCGATTGGCGAGTCCAACCCGGGCCACGCCGCGCATACCTTGGAGACCATCCTCCAGGCCGTCTTCGGTCCCAACGATTACAAAGGCCTGTGGACCGGCGCGACATCCTGGACCGACCCCCGCCTCAAGGATGCCCTCAGCACCTTCAACCGCATGCTGGACTATGTCAACCCGGACTACCTCTCAGTCGCCGGCGCTGACATCACCGACTACATCATCGCCGGTAAAGCCGCCAGCATGATCAATGGCGATTGGACCAACGGCTACTTCAAGAGCAAGAAATTCACCAGCTTCAGCTATTTGCCCACCCCAAGTGGAGCCGGTGTCTACAGCGCCCTCGCCGACTCTTTCGGACTGCCCGTCAACGCTCCCGACCGCGACAACGCCGTCGCATGGTTGAAGGTCTGCGGCTCACTCGCGGGTCAGGACGGCTTCAACCCGTTGAAGGGCTCCATCCCGATCCGCAGCGACGCCGGCAAGACCGCCGCGTATGACGATTATCAGCGTTGGGCCATGAACGAGTTCGCCAACGACACGATCGTCCCGAGCGTCGTCCACGGCTTCGCGGCCAAAGAAAGTTGGGTCACCGACTACGTCAACTACGTGAACGTGTTCGCGACCAACCGTGATGTCGACGCCGCGGCCAACGCTCTCCTGCAGGCCGCGCAGGACGCTGGTGTCGCCTGAGCCTGGATTGCGACCCAGCACGGGGGGCGAACTGGTCGCCCCCCGTTTCGTTTCCGCGCCAGCCAAACAGCAGCCTCGCCGACGGTCGCTACTCAACAGCGACATGTTCTGGGCCGTGGTCGTTCTGAGCCCATCTATCGTTGCCGTCCTCATCTTCATCTACGCCTTTATCCTGTGGACCGGCTTCATCTCGCTCGTCAACTGGAACGACGTAACCCCCACCTATGGTTGGGTCGGACTCCAGAACTTCGTCAGGCTTTTTCAGACGCCGCGCTTCATCACCGATCTGCGGAACACGGTCGTGTTCAGCGTCGTCTTCATGGGCCAATGTCTGATAGTCGGCCTCATGCTGGCGATATTGCTCGACCAGAAAGTCCGCGGTGAGGCGTTCTTCAGGACCGTCTACGTTCTGCCGTTTGCGATCTCCGCGATCGTGACCGGTATTTCGTGGAAATGGCTGATGAATCCGGGTAGCGGCATCGACGCAATCTTCGATGTACTCGGCCTCAAGTTCCTGGAAAACAAGTGGTTTGCCGATCCCAATATCGGCATCGCCGCCACCGCGATCGCCGCCGCGTGGCAGATGTCCGGCTACACCATGGCACTCTATCTTGCAGGCTTACGCGGTATCTCGGGTGAATTGCGAGATGCCGCCAAGATCGACGGCGCCAGCGGAGTCCAGTACTACCGCCACGTCGCAATTCCGCTGGTGATGCCAGTCACGCTGACCGCCGTCATCATTCTGGGCACCATTTCACTCCGGCTCTTCGATCTGCCCGCGTCCATGACTTCCAGTGGACCTGGTTTCGCGACCGACTCGCCCGCATTTTTCATGTTCCAGACCACGTTCCAGCAGTACAAGTATTCCCAGGGCGCGGCAATCGGCGTGGTGATGCTGCTCATCGCGCTCCTGGTCATCGTGCCGTATTTCTTCACCATCCGCGACGAGGTAGAGGCGTGACGCTGACATGGCGTCCCTTCGGGCGGATTCTGCTCTACGCAGTGCTGATCTTCTTCGCCGCCTACTACCTGTTGCCGATCTACATGCTCGTGCTGACGGCGATGAAGCCGTACGACCAGGT
>JAFAPL010000408.1 GCA_019247135.1 Chloroflexota bacterium
CAGTGTGGCGCCGAGCGCCGCGAGGGTCAACTTGTCCGGCCGAATGGCGCGCATGAGGGGATGCCGCCGCAGGATGCCGATCAGATCGGCTCGACCGACGATGATGCCTGCTTGCGGTCCTCCCAGCAGCTTGTCGCCCGAAAACGCGACCAGGCTGCTGCCAGCCGCCAGCGAGTCCTGGACCATCGGCTCGCGGACGAGTCCGAAGCGCGAGGTGTCCAGCAACGATCCCGAGCCAAGATCGTCCACCAGGGGCAGCCCGTGCTTGTGCGCTACTTCGGCTTGTTCGGCGACGGTGGGTTGATGCACGAAGCCGACTTGCAAGAAGTTCGAGGCGTGAACGCGCAGGAGGATGGCCGTTCGGTCCGTGACTGCCGCATCGAAGTCAGCCGCGTAGGTGCGGTTGGTCGTCCCGACTTCGACCAGCGAAACACCTGACTGGCGCATGACGTCGGGAATGCGAAACCCACCGCCGATCTCGACCAGTTGGCCGCGCGAAATCACCGCCTCGCGACCTTGTGCCAGAGCCGACAAAATCAGCAGCATCGCAGCCGCATTGTTGTTCGTGACCAGGGCGTCCTCGGCCCCCGTCAAGCGTTGCAGGAAGCTGGTCACGAGGTTGTGGCGGGAGCCGCGCTGGCCCTGTTCGAGGTCGTACTCGAGGTTGCTGTAGCCTTCGGCGGCGTGCCGTGTGGCGGCAAGTGCAGCCGAGCTCAAAGGCGCGCGGCCGAGATTGGTATGAATGACCACGCCGGTCGCGTTGATGACCGCGCGCAGCGGCGGTTCGGCAGCCTGACGGACGCGCTGAGCGACGAGCAGCGGAAGGTCGGAAAGGACGTGATTCCAGCCCCCATTTCGACTGGCGAGCCGCGCTTCGTCGAGCACTTCGCGCGCCGCCTGAACGACCAGCTCGCGCGGCAGATCCTGCAGTGTGGGCTCACGCACAAGCCGATCGACACTCGGCAGCTCGCGCGGGCTCAATCCGACCACGGCTTGCGATTTTATCTCGGGCTCAGCTGCGCCTCCGGGCGTAACGGCTGAAACAGCTCGATTGGATTGCCCGAGGGATCCTCCACCAGGGCCTGATTGCCACCGACGCCCTGGATGATGTCGCTCCGAAAGTGCACGCCTGCTTGTCGGAGCTGATCGACCGTTGACGCCAGGTCCGCGACTTCGATCGCGAAGCGGTTCCAACCTCCAGGTTCGGGTGTGCGGCCGTCGGGCAAGGTCGAGCCGCCGCCAATGGTCTGGCCCGCCGGGGCCGATAGCACGAGGCGCAAATCGCCGCGCGAGAGCATCGCGAACTGGGGCGAGGGATGCATCACCTCGGTGAACCCGAGATGCTGACAGTAGAAGGGGATCGCGGCGTCTACGTCGTTGACGATGTAGCGCACCTGAACGGTAGCCATCAGTACCCCGAGCTTAGACCTTGAGTCGCGGATCCAGGTAGTCGCGCAGCCAGTCGCCGATCAGGTTGATGCCCAGCACGGTCAGCATGATGGCCAGCCCGGGAAACGTGTAGATCCACCACTGGCCGGTGATGATCTGATCGCGCCCGGACGCGACCATGCCACCCCAGGTCGGTACGTCCGGCCCGACGCTCAGACCAAGGAACGACAGCGCCGCTTCGGCCAGAATCGTTGCCGCGACAGCAAAACTGGCGATGACGATGATGGAGCCGGTCACATTCGGCAGGATGTGGCGGAACATGATGCTCAGGTGGTTGACGCCGATGCACCGCGCCGCCTGCACGAACTCTTTTTCGCGCAATGAGAGCACCTCGCCGCGGACGACACGCGCGTACGTGACCCAGCCAGTAATGGCCAGTGTGAGAACGACGTTCTGCGGCCCTGGCCCGAGCGTAGCCAGAATGGCGATCGCCATCAGGATCTGCGGTAGCGCAAGCTGTACGTCCCCCAAACGCATGATCACGTCGTCGACCGGGCCGCGAAAGTAGCCCGCCAGCAGACCGAGCGTGATACCCACCGCGCCAGCCAGCGCCACGGCCGTAAAGCCCACCGCCAACGAGATCTGCGCGCCAAAGATGACCCGCGAGAGAATGTCGCGGCCGAGCTCGTCCGTGCCCAGCAGGAAGCGCGGGTCGCCGCCGGGGAGCCAGGCTGGCGGCAGTTTGCTGTCCATGACCTCACCGCTGCGCGGTGGATGGGGCGCGATGGCCGGCGCGAACAGGGCGCAGCCAATGAAGATCAACAGGATGCCGACCGCCAGGAGCGTGGATGACCGCGTCCGCAAGCTGTGCACCAGTCGCGGGCCGCGGCGGCGCAGCGCCGGCGCGGCCGGTTGGGCAAGCGGAACGACGACGACGGTCGTACTCATGCGCGGCGCACCCGCGGATCCAGGTAGCCGTACAGCACGTCGATCACCACGTTGATCGTGATGAACACCACCGCCAGCATCGTCACGCACCCGACGACGACCGGAAAATCCTTCTGGCCGATCGCTTTGACCACCAGATTGCCGACGCCCGGCCACGCGAACACCGTCTCGGTGATGATCGCGCCGCCCAGCAGCGCGCCGAAATCCAGGCCGATGACCGTGACAACCGGAATGAGTGCGTTGCGCAGCGCGTGACGCAGCACCACCGTCGACTCGCCCAGCCCCTTCGCCCAGGCAACGGTC